>DDNL01000018.1:550-8845 GCA_002341165.1 Shewanellaceae bacterium UBA2521 | reverse complement strand
TTCATCACCTAAAATATCAGACAGTACAACAAAGTTACCAGCTTCATCTTTAACCAATCCCATTGCAATACCTGCAACAGAAGACTTAATAGGTACACCTGCATCCATTAATGCTAGAGATGAACCACATACCGAAGCCATTGAGCTTGAACCATTAGATTCAGTGATTTCAGATACAACGCGAACTGTATAAGGGAACTCACTTTGTGAAGGTAATACCGCTTTGATACCACGCTTTGCTAAGTTTCCATGACCAATTTCACGACGCTTTGGAGAGCCCATCATACCGGTTTCACCCACGCAATAAGGAGGGAAGTTATAATGCAAAATAAACTGATCTCTTGACTCAGTACCAAAAGTCTCAACAATCTGAGCGTCTTTTTCTGTACCCAAAGTCGCTGTAACCAAAGCCTGCGTTTCACCACGTGTGAATAAAGAAGAGCCGTGTGTTCTTGGTAAGACACCAGCAAGAACGCTTAAAGCACGAATCATTTCAGGATCACGGCCATCGATGCGTGGTTCACCTGCGATCACGCGACTACGCACAACATCTTTCTCTACTTTAGATAAAAGCTGCTCAACTTCTTTTGGATCGCAAGCTTCATCTTCTTCGACTAGCTTTTGAACAACTGATTTCTTCAGCTCTTGTACTCGGCTAGAACGCTCTTTTTTCAAAGTAATGCGATACGCTTCACCAAATTGTTCTTCAGATAAAGCTTTGACTTTTTCTGCAAGCGTCATATTGATTTCAGGTGATTGCCAATCCCATGCTTCTTTGCCAGCTTCTTGCTGGAATGCTGTAATCGCATCAATCATGACTTTGCTTTGCTCGTGACCATAAATCACAGCACCTAGCATGACGTCTTCTGGTAAAATATTAGCTTCTGATTCAACCATTAATACAGCTTGTTCTGTACCAGCAACGATAAGATCAAGCGTGCTCTCTTCCATCATTTTACTTTCTGGGTTCAAGACATACTCACCGTTAATATAACCGACACGAGCAGCGCCCATAGGACCATTAAATGGAATACCTGAGATAGATAAAGCCGCTGATGCACCAATCATAGCGACAATATCCGGATTGATTTCAGCGTCAATCGATACAACAGTTAAAACAACTTGAATTTCATTCGTGAATCCATTTGGAAATAATGGGCGCAAAGGGCGATCAATAAGACGCGCAACCAATGTTTCAGACTCACCTGGACGACCTTCTCTTTTGAAGAATCCACCTGGTATCTGTCCTGTTGCGTAAGATTTTTCTTGATAATTAACCGTTAAAGGAAAGAAATCACGACTCGCGTCAACTTCTTTTTTGCCTACGACGGTGGCTAATACAGTAGTGTCGCCCATGCTTGCCAATACCGCAGCATCAGCTTGACGTGCCATAACACCTGTTTCTAAGGTCACTGTATGCTGACCATATTGAAAGCTCTTTACAATTGGATTCACTTAACCCATTCCTTTTATTTCATGTTTCGATTATTAAAAATTCTGCGTCATTATAGTTGATAATTAGTCTAAATATAACTAAAACACCCAAAATAGATTTTTTTTTATGCGATATCTTAACTCACAGCCATTAAAAAAGGCGCTTAATGCGCCTTTCTCAATGGATAAAATTAGCGACGTAAACCTAACTTGCTAATCAAATCTTTATAGCGCTCTACATTTTTACGCTTTAGGTAATCAAGCAGGTTACGACGGTGAGAAACCATACGTAACAGACCACGACGTGAGTGGTGATCATGAATATGCTGTTTGAAATGACCTTGAAGGTGATTAATTTGAGCAGTTAAAAGTGCTACTTGAACTTCTGGAGAACCTGTATCATTTTCAACACGACCAAAATCACGCAGAATTTCTGCTTTTGCTTCTCTACTTAGTGACATAATAGACCTCTATCTAATATAAATTAAACTTAACAAGCCGATCACTAATCCAGCTTGAAAAAAAGAGTATTTTACCGCTTATACTCAACAGACACAAGAAAAATAAGTATTATCTCGTCTCAATTTCAGTACTTTCTTGCATAACACGCTGTATTAAACGCTTTGGATCAACGCGCCCACATGGATTGAGCTGACCAATACCGATAAACTCTTGGTTAGAATCAATTATCAAGCGCACTATTTCCTCAACACCTTGCTCTGCAGTGTGTATTGCTTGACCAAGGCTGAACTGATGCGCTTGTTGTGCATTAAGCTGTACAGCTTTCAAACCAGATACAGCTGTATCTGTAGGTAAAAGCAAAGGATCTAAACGATCTTTAGGCGCGACTTCATCTTCAAGAGCTTGATCGAGTAAAGCTTGCAACGACTCAATCGTTACCATGCAATCCACAGGATAATGAGCAACTTGAGAACGACGTAACTGTATCACATGTGCGCCGCAACCCAAAAGCTCGCCTAAATCGTCCACAATAGTACGAATATAGGTACCTTTTGAGCAATGCACTTCTAATTCAACTTCATCACCTTCAAAGCGCAAAAGCTGTAAATCAAAGACCGTGATATCACGCGGTGAGCGTGGTACTTCAATACCTTGACGCGCATATTTATACAAGGGTTGACCTTGGTATTTCAGAGCCGAATACATGGAAGGCACTTGTTGAATGTCACCACGAAAAGATGCCAGATGCGTTTCTAAATCGGTTAAAGTTACCTGAACTGGGCGTTCTAAAATCACTTCACCATCAGAATCGCTGGTTGTGGTTCTTTGCCCTAGTTTCGCCGTCACAACATAACGCTTATCAGCATCAAGTAAAAACTGAGAAAACTTGGTCGCTTCTCCAAAACAAATAGGCAGCATACCTGTTGCCAAAGGATCCAATGCGCCAGTATGGCCTGCTTTTGCAGCATGGTAAATACGTTTGACTTTTTGCAAGGCATCATTTGATGAAATACCAGATGGTTTATCAATCAATACAATACCTTGCACTGAGCGGCCTCGACGACGACTCATTCGTCATCACCTTGAGTATTTGATTGCTTTTGCTTATCATGACGCACAGCTTCTGTTGCTAGATTCGACAAGCGAATCCCTTCATCTAGAGACTTGTCATAGACAAAGCGTAACTCAGGCATCACACGCAGTTGAATACGACTTGCCACTAAAGTGCGGATATAAGGTGCAGCTTTTTGTAGAATCTGAACTTTCGCATCTTTACTGTCTTCTGCACTTTCTAATTCAAAAAAGGTCACAAAAACTCTGGCAAAGCTTAAGTCTCGGGATACCTCAACTTCGTTTACGGTCACCATGCCTAATCGCGGATCTTTTACATCTCTTTGTAATACGATAGCAAGCTCTTGCTGAACTTGCTGATTAATGCGCTGTATGCGACTAAATTCTTTTGTCATAAAATAACCTTCGAGGTGATGCAAAAGCACCACCTCAATTGACCTATACCTATTACAATGTACGTTTGATTTCAATCACTTCGAAAACTTCGATCTGATCGCCAACACGGACATCATTGTAGTTTTTAACGCCGATACCACACTCCATGCCATTACGTACTTCGTTAGCGTCATCTTTAAAGCGACGTAGAGACTCTAGCTCACCTTCATAAATGACAATATTGTCACGTAGTACACGGATAGGAGCGCTGCGTTTAACAACACCTTCTGAAACCATACAGCCAGCGATGGCACCAATTTTAGGTGATCTGAACACATCTCTTACTTCAGCAAGTCCGATGATTTTTTGTTGATACTCTGGTGCCAACATACCACCCATAGCAGATTTGATTTCATCAAATAAGTCATAGATAACAGAGTAGTAGCGTAAGTCCAACTCTTCTGCATCAATCACTGCGCGAGCTTTTGCATCAGCACGAACATTAAAGCCAATCAAAATCGCATTAGAAGCAGCAGCGAGCGTTGCGTCAGTTTCTGTCAAACCTCCAACACCGCGACCAATAATGTTCACCTTCACTTCTTCTGTTGAAAGCTTATTCAAACTATCTGTGATGGCTTCTAAAGACCCTTGTACATCGGATTTTAAGACCACGTTTAATTCACAAATATCGCCTTCTTGCATGTTGCTAAACATATTTTCTAGCTTCGCTTTTTGCTGACGAGCTAACTTGATTTCACGTGTTTTAGACTGACGTCGTACCGCAACTTCGCGTGCTTTACGCTCATCATTGACAACCGTCGCTTCATCCCCTGCATGCGGTACACCAGATAAACCTAAGACTTCAACAGGAATAGAAGGACCTGCTTCTGTGATCAAATGACCATTTTCATCTTTCATCGCACGGACACGGCCGTACTCTAAACCACAAAGTAAAATATCACCTTGTTTGAGTGTACCTTGCTGAACCAAAATAGATGCAACAGGACCTCGACCTTTATCAAGCTTTGATTCAATCACAACACCAGATGCCATACAATCACGCACCGACTTAAGCTCAAGTACTTCAGATTGTAAAAGAATGTTTTCAAGTAGGTCGTCTACACCATCACCTGTCTTCGCAGATACATGACAGAACATATGTTCTCCGCCCCAATCTTCTGGGATCACGCCATGCTGAGAAAGCTCATTTTTCACACGATCAGGATCAGCTTCTGGCTTATCCATCTTATTGACGGCAATAATCAAAGGTACTTCAGCGGCTTTTGCATGCTGAATCGCTTCGATAGTTTGAGGCATAACACCATCATCAGCCGCGACAACCAAAACCACAATATCCGTCGCTTTTGCGCCACGAGAACGCATCGATGTGAACGCTGCGTGACCTGGCGTATCAAGGAAAGTAATCATGCCGTTATCAATCTCAACATGATAAGCACCGATATGCTGCGTAATGCCACCTGCTTCACCTGATGCAACCTTCGAACAACGAATGTAGTCAAGCAATGATGTTTTACCATGATCAACGTGACCCATAATCGTCACAACAGGAGCGCGATTTTCTGCTTCACCCATCTGAGCTGTTTGCTCAGATAAGATTTGGGTCTCCAGCTCATCTTCATCAATCAAGATCACTGTATGCCCCATTTCTTCGGCAACAAGCTGCGCTGTTTCACGATCAAGAGGATGGTTAATGGTGACCATAGTTCCCATTTTCATCAGCTCTTTTAAAACTTCTGCACTCTTAACCGCCATTTTCTGTGCCAGTTCAGCAACCGTGATCACTTCGCCAATACGTACTTCTCGTACAACAGGCTGTGCAGGCTTATTAAAGCCGTGCTGATTAAGCACCTTAGCTTGACCTTTTGCTTGACTCTTGTGTCTACTATCTTGACCTTGAGCTACTGATTTCTTCTTACGTGAACGAGACTTTCTGTTACGTCTCTCTTCATCTACTTCTTGCTGCTTTTCTGCATCTCGAGCATAGCTTGAAGTAACAGTGTGAACATCTTCTTGTTCATTCTGCTTACGTTTTTGCTCTTCTTCTTCCCAGCGCTTTGCGTTTTCTTCAGCCAGCTTTTTATTTTTTACCGCTAACGCTTTAGCCTCTTCTTCAAGCTTCTCTTTCAGCTTGCTCTCTTGTTGTTGCTGCAACAAGTTTTCTTCTTTTTGTGCCGTTTTATCTTTGACACGAGCAGGCTTAGCTTTGGCTGGCTTCGCTTTAGATTGCTCGGATTTTTTACTGGTTTTCTCAGTTTTTTTATCCGCTTTAGCAAAATCTTTAGATGCTTTAGCTTTAGCTTCAGATGTGTTCTTTGCGTCTTTTGCTTTAGGTGTTTCTTTTACTTCTTTTACTTCTGTCATATTCGATACTTTTACAGCTTCATTTACTTGAGGTAAAACATGCTCCGGGTTGACCGGAACATCTTCAACTTTATTTTCAACCTGAGGTGATTCAGAAGCCGCATTGGGCTTAACGTAGGTACGTTTTTTGCGTACTTCTACCTGAACGACTTTACTTTTTCCTCCTCCTGAAGCAACACTTAAAGTACTTTTTTTCTTGCGTTGCAAGGTCATTTTTTTTGATGACTCTTGCTCTCCGCCATGCTGCTTTGTCAGGAAGTTTAACAATGCTTGCTTTTCAACTTCTGTTACGAGATCTGTTGAGCTTTTTTCCATTCCAGCTAAAGAAAATTGTTCAAGTAATCTAGATACTGGTTTTCCCACTTCTTTTGCTAGAGATTCGACTGTTAAATTGGCCATTCAAATCCTCCCTCCGTAAATCTTACATTTCATTAAACCAGCAGATATTACGAGCGGCCATAATTAAATCTCCAGCTCTCTTATCATCTAACTCATCAATATCAGATAGGTCATCAATACTTTGTTCTGCTAACTCTTCCAAAGATTGAATACCTTTGCTTGCTAATACATGCGCTAAGTGTTTGTCCATAGACTCAAGCGCTAAAAGCTCTTCAGAAGGAGCCATGCCATCTAACGCTTCTTCATCAACCAATGCTTTAGTTGTCAGTTTCGCTTTAGCATTCTCTCTTAGAGCATCTACAATATCTTGATCTAAACCATCGATCTCCATCAGCTCTTCTGCAGGCACATAAGCAATTTCTTGTAAGCTGGTAAAGCCTTCTTCAACCAATACTTCTGCAAATTGTTGATCAACATTTAAGTTGTCTATAAAGAGGTTGATAATTTTGTCATTTTCAACCTTACTTTTTGCCTCTAAGTCTTCAACCGTCATCACATTGAGCTCCCAGCCTGTTAACTGAGAAGCCAAACGCACATTCTGACCATTGCGTCCAATTGCTTGAGCTAAATTATCAGCTTGTACCGCTATTTCCATAGCATTAGAATCTTCATCAACGACAACAGAAACAACGTCAGCAGGCGCCATTGCATTAATCACATATTGCACAGGATTGTCATCCCATAAAATGATATCAATGCGCTCACCACCTAGTTCACCCGATACAGCTTGCACACGTGCGCCACGCATACCTACACAAGCACCTACAGGGTCAATACGCTTATCATTTGACTTCACAGCAATTTTTGAGCGAGAACCGGCATCACGTGCAGCACTTTTAATTTCCAGCAACTCTTCGTCGATTTCTGGCACTTCAATTCTAAATAATGTTGTTAAAACTTCAGGACGTGTTCTCGATAAAAAGAGTTGTGCGCCCTTTGCCTCTGTACGTGCAGCATGTAGCAACGAACGTACTCTATCACCTGTCCTAAAATTCTCGCGAGGCAACATTTCATCGCGAAAGAGAACCGCATCTGCATTCTGACCTAAATCCACAATGATGTTGTCACGGTTCACACGCTTAACCGTACCTGTAACAATTTCGCCTTCTTGTTCTTTAAACATTTCAACGACTTGCAAACGCTCAGCTTCTCTCACTTTTTGTACAATAACTTGCTTAGCCATTTGCGTCGTAATACGATCAAAGGCGATAGATTCTATTTGCTCTTCAACATAGTCACCAAGCTCAATGAGATCACTATCTAACTGCGCGGCGGCTAAACCTATTTCACGATATGGATTTTCAAGACCTTCATCTGAATCTTCAACCACAAGCCAACGTCGGAAAGTGTCGAAAGCACCAGATTTACGGTTGATATCAATGCGCACATCGATATCACCTTCATATTTCTTTTTTGTTGCTGTAGCTAAAGCTGCTTCTAATGCTTCAAAAATTTTCTCTTTAGGTACACCTTTTTCATTCGAAACGGCTTCGGCAACGAGTAATATCTCTTTTGTCATATAAACACCTTATAAAATACGCTTTTAAAATCTAACTACAAGATTTGCTTTGCGGATGTTATCTAGAAATAGAGTCACTTGTCCTCTGTCTAAAGTCTCTAGAGTTACTTGATTTTCTTCTACAGACGCAATCTCACCTTTTAAGTTGAATGATCCCTGAATAGGCATTTTCAACTTCACTTGAACTTCCTCACCTTGAAACTTTTGGTAATGCTCTAGAGTAAATAACGGTGATTCAATACCTGGTGATGAAACTTCTAAAACATACTGCTCGGAAATAGGATCTTCTACATCTAAAATAGCACTGACCTGACGACTCACTAGGGCACAGTCATCAACATGTATCCCCTTCTCGTGGTCAATGTAAATTCTAAGAATAGAGTTCTTTCCTGCCCGAATGTATTCAATACCAAATAACTCAAAGCCTAAAGCCTCTACAGAAGGAGCCAACATTTCGGTTAATTTATTTTCTAATGCCGCCAAGTACACACCTCAAAAAAAACGTTAATTTATTGATATATAAGAATAATACAATACCTATAGACCAAAAAAACCCCGATATAAAACGGGGTCATTAATATCTCACTTAGTCTATTTCAGAACTGGGAAGCAAGTGAGTCATACTTAATATTGGTTGCGGGAGCCGGATTTGA
>DDNL01000018.1:0-180 GCA_002341165.1 Shewanellaceae bacterium UBA2521 | reverse complement strand
AGACTGCTCCACCCCGCGTCTAATCATAATCATTATATGGATTCCATACAAAAAATCAACGCTTTTCACCTAAAAAGAAGATGTATATCGTATAAATGACTTATTTGCATAGTATTTATTTTTTAGACCTTCAGCATAGGCTAAATGAAGATATGTTGGTGCCGAGAGCGGGACTTGAAC
>DDNL01000083.1:27971-32878 GCA_002341165.1 Shewanellaceae bacterium UBA2521 | reverse complement strand
GTTCAAATCCCTATCTCTCCGCCACTTCCCCCTATCAAACTCTAAGATACATTCAAGCACTATATCATAACCATATTAAGCTCCTAGCATATATCACATCGATACATCTTCAGCATGCATTGCTAAATAGCCTATGCTACGCACCAAGCTTCTATACAAAACCTGTATTGTTTTAAGATATGCTTTTTTTGATAGAGTAGCTGATCAAAGGATCAGGAGAAAGGGGTGTGTTTGAGCTCATATCCATCTGGATGGACAATCAAAACACTGCTTTGTTGATACCAGTCGCCGACGACCCATCTTTGATATTTGGCATCTTCATGTAACTTGGGTCTATGTGTGTGGCCGTGAATAATACGCTCGGCTTGATGTTGTCTTAGTGCTTGCTCTACCGCTTGAGGGCTTGCATCCATGATGTCTATGGTTTTGCCTTGCTTACCTTGCTTGCTCTTTTGGTAAATGTGGCGATAAACCTTTAATCTTATCCACTTTGGTAATCGAAGAAAAAGCTTTTGTAACCAGTTCTGGTGCACGCATGCGCGATATTTTTGATAAGCTTTATCTTCAGTGCAGAGCGTATCACCGTGCATGATAAGCGTAGGTGTACCAAACAGATTGATTTTTTGTATGTCGGGCAAGCTGATCATGCCTATGTTTGTTGCACTTTGAGCATGAAGGAGAAAGTCGCGATTGCCACAAGTAAAGTAAATGGGGAAGCGCTGGCTCGCTTGGCGAAGCTGTTCTAGAGTTTCTTGCATCCTAGGAGGCAAAACATCTTCACCAAGCCAGACTTCAAACAGATCACCCATAATGTAAAGCGCATCAATATCTTGAATTTGGTTCAAGAATTGGTGAAAAGCCTGTGTGATGTCAGGACGTGTATCACTGAGGTGAATGTCAGCGATAAAGACAACAGGTTTGCTTTGATGGGTGATATGCATTAGGAGACGATTTCCGCCTTTTCAAGAATAACAGGCTCAACAGGTACATCTTGATGATAGCCATGATTGCCTGTTTTAACAGCTTTAATGCTTTCAATAATCTCCATACCTTCGACGACTTCACCAAATACACAGTAACCCCAGCCTTGTACTGATTCGTGCTTGAAATCAAGAAAGTCGTTGTCATTTACATTGATAAAAAACTGTCCTGTTGCAGAATGTGGATCTTGAGTACGTGCCATAGCAATGGTTCCTGTCTTGTTGCTCAAACCATTATTTGCTTCGTTTTGAATCGGTGTATCTGTTTCTTTTTGCTCCATATCCACGGTGAAACCACCACCTTGGATCATGAAGTTATTGATGACACGATGAAAGATAGTGTTATCAAAAAAGCCTTTTTCAGCATAGTTAAGGAAGTTTTTTACTGTCGTTGGTGCTTTCTCTATATCCAACTTGAGTTTAATTTGACCGAAGTTTGTATGTAATATAACCATAATTTCCACGCTTTGTATCCAAAAATCAAAAATGTACCCCATTATACGTTAATTTCATGTTCTGATAAAGAATTGTCTGTATTCAAGCTCACTTTCCAGTGGTAAAATGACGGCTCGAATTACCTTTTATTTCAGTCAAGAGAGTTCACCCTTATGCTACACATTTATAATACACTCACAGGCAAAAAAGAGCTTTTTCAGTCTATCGAATCTCAGAAAGTAGGCATTTATGTCTGTGGTGTGACTGTGTATGATTTGTGTCATATAGGCCATGGTCGGACTTATTTGAGCTTCGATATGGTGGTGCGTTACTTACGTCATCTTGGTTATGATGTGAGGCATGTTAGAAATATCACAGATGTAGACGACAAAATCATTATGCGTGCTCACAAAGAAGGGTGTTCTACCGATGAGCTGGTCAGCAAGCAGATTGATGAAATGTACCAAGACTTAGATGCGCTTCATATTCTACGTCCTGATGTAGCGCCTCGGGCAACAGAGCATATGGCCGACATGATAGAGATGATTACAAGTCTAATTGACAAAGGACATGCTTATGTTGCACCTACAGGTGATGTCTTATTTCATATCGATTCTTATCCAGCTTACGGCCAGTTATCTAAGCAAAATTTAGAACAGTTACAAGCAGGGGCGCGTGTTGAAGTGGATCAACATAAGCGTCATCCTATGGATTTTGTACTGTGGAAGATATCCAAACCAAATGAACCATCTTGGTCTTCACCTTGGGGACAAGGACGACCTGGATGGCATATCGAATGCTCGGCCATGAATCGCAAGCATTTAGGTGATCACTTTGATATTCACGGCGGTGGTTCGGACTTGAAGTTTCCTCATCATGAAAACGAGATTGCACAATCTTGCTGTGCAAATGGAACATCTTATGTGAATAATTGGATGCATTCAGGCATGGTGATGGTTGATCAAGAAAAAATGTCGAAGTCTTTAGGCAATTTTTTCACGATTCGAGATGTGTTGACGCATTTTGATGCTGAAACCGTCAGGTACTTCTTGTTGTCTTCACATTACCGTAGTCAAATTAATTATACGCAAGAGAACTTGAATCAAGCACGCGCAGCTGTGGAGCGTTTGTACGGTGCTTTGCGTGACCTTGATTTATCCGTTGCACCTGCGCACGCTCTGGAATATGAGCAAGCCTTTACAGCAGCTATGGATGATGACTTCAATACTCCTGTGGCTTATGCTGTTTTGTTTGAGATGGCAAAAGAGATTTATGCATTAAAAACGCATGATCTTGAAAAAGCCAGTGCTCTAGGAGTTTCGATGCGTCATTTAGCTGGAATATTGGGGCTGCTCACACTTGAGCCAGAACGCTTCTTTCAGTCAGATGATGTGGATACAAAACAGATTGAAGCATTGATTGAAGCGCGCCATAGAGCACGAGCACAGAAAGACTGGGCAAAAGCAGACCAAGTGCGTCAAACTTTGCAAGATATGGGCATTGTTTTAGAAGACAAAGCAGGTGTTACATCTTGGCGTAAAATATAGAGCACCTAAACCATAAAAAAAGCTCCCAAAGGGAGCTTTTTCGTTGAATAGATTCTGATTAAGGTGTCGGTGGATGAGGCTCGTATTTTAATACTTTAGCTGGAGAACTCAGTGTTATAGGATTAACCTGATTTCCTTCTACGTCACTTTTGGTGCCTCTTTTGATGGTAATACCATTTGCAGGAATTGATATTTCAGTAGCGCTAAGGCCAGAATCTGGAGCTTCGTAGATAAACTTGACGTTAAGAATATGGAATCGGTTAAAGTTTTTATGACTTCTCACCTCTTCGGGCATACCTAACCATCCAATATCTTGATGATTTTCCTTAGATGCTGCGACTTGGCGCGCCATGATTGTATTAGAGTGTATCAATGCAGTTTGATTATTTTCTGTTTCAGTGTGTGTGTCATTAATGTTGACTGTAATAGATTCACCGTCTTTAAAGCTGATTGAATCTTGAGTGTAATCGAAACCTTTCCAATCGATATCCAGGTAGTTCATAGGTCCGAGAGGTTGAAGTGTTATACCTATAGATGTATCTCGATTATCTGCATCGCCGTTATTAGTATAATCTGGGCTCTTCTTCGGGCTTGGGTAGTGTAATATTTCGCTTGTGGAATGGTTAAATTCTATACAGGCATTAGTCCATTTTGATGGTACTACATTAAAGGTTGTAGAGGTCGCTAGATTATCTTTCCCATATAGGTTGTTGTTTGCAGGTAGTGAGAATTGGCAGCTTTGAGTATAGAGAGATGTCAGAGAGTCATTAAGACGGATTGTGTTAATACCCATGCCTTTTAATGTGAAAAATATAGCAAAGACTCTTTTAGAGTTAGATTTTTTATGGGGAATGAGATACATTTGTAATGGATATTTATTGCCCAGAGGATCGGTTATAGCCAAGTCGGCGTGCTCAATGAGAAAAGAGCGGGATGATGCTGGCTTAAAGTTTTCTATTGCGTTATTTACATGGAGGTTTCCGTAATTAAATTGCTTTGACACTGATAGTTTGACTTCTATCGAGTCTATATATTGATATGCAGTCATGTCACCAGGGCGCTTGACTTGATCGTCTGCGATGCCGGTAACGATCCCTGTACTCTTTGTATCGAGAACATCTGCAAGAGAGGTGTCTTCAGGTAGCGCATCTTTAATGCCATCCAACGTATTTTGGTCGACATTGGCAGGGATGACTATGTTGTCTGGTACCTCTTTAAAGACTTCTATATCTCCATCAAAATTGCTACCTGAGTCGCCGCTACAAGCAGTCATACTGAATAGGCTTAATAGAATAAATAAATAAGAAAATAATTGCATAACGATTCCATATTCAATTTTATACTTAAAATCTGTATCGGCATGTTATGCAATATCTTTACTTTTTCTATAAAAATCAAAAATTTATTGATTTAGGTGATCCAAATACTTTTCTGCATCTAGAGCAGCCATACAGCCTGTTCCAGCAGAGGTAATGGCTTGACGGTAGACCTGATCCATGACATCACCACATGCATAGACACCTTCAATGCTGGTCATCGTTGCATTGCCTTGTAAGCCTGATTGCACATGAATATAGCCATGACTCATTTCTAGCTGACCTTCAAACATTGAGGTATTTGGCTGATGTCCAATCGCGATAAATACGCCTGGTAAATCAAGCTGTGTGATGGCCTCTGTTTGTGTATGGCGTATGCGTACACCTGTAACACCCATGTTATCACCTACGACTTCATCGAGTACCTGATCTAGGTGCAAAATAATGCGGCCTTCTTCGACTTTCTTCATGAGACGATCGACAAGGATTTTTTCTGCACGAAATGTATCTCGGCGATGAATAAGGTGTACTTCACTCGCGATATTGCTGAGGTATAGAGCCTCTTCTACAGCAGTGTTACCACCACCGACAACAGCTACCTTTTGATTTTTATAGAAAAAACCATCACA
>DDNL01000083.1:0-27646 GCA_002341165.1 Shewanellaceae bacterium UBA2521 | reverse complement strand
AAACCATCACATGTTGCACAAGCTGAGACGCCACGCCCTTGAAACACTTCCTCTGAAGGCAGACCTAGATATTTAGCAGAAGCACCTGTTGCGATAATTAAAGCATCTGCTGTATATTCGCCTTGATTGCCTTTGAGCTTGAAAGGGCGTTCCGTTAAGGTTACTTCTGTAATATGATCAATAATGATTTCAGTATTGAATTTCTCTGCATGCTCTTGCATACGATCCATTAGAGCAGGTCCTGTCAGATCGTTTGCATCACCTGGCCAGTTCTCAACTTCCGTTGTGGTTGTAAGTTGTCCGCCTTTTTGCATACCTGTAACGAGCACTGGATTGAGGTTTGCTCTCGCTGCATAAACTGCCGCAGTATAACCCGCAGGTCCTGAACCAAGAATGAGCAGTGGACAATGTTTTACTTTATTCATGAAATAGAGATCCTTATGAACATCGAATTGAGGAGCATTTTAGAAAATAATGCAGATGAAAGCAATGATTAAACCTCGAAATAAAACTCAATCATAGGTTAGTGTTGCAAATTTGGTTTCAGAGTATACAATCTGGTGTTTTCCTTGGGTCTTATCTTTTAGGTTCAAGACAAGAGACAACCGATTTATATTAAATTAGGAGTATGAACATGCCTCATCTTGTTGTTGAGTATGCCAAGCCATTAGAAGAGAAAGTAGCATTACAGAGTTGGGTTGATCAGCTGTTCTCTGTTTTAGCGCAGTGTGGTGTGTTTAAGCCAGACACCATTATAGTTCGTGCACAAGCTTGCATGCACTATCATGCAGGAAGTCAGCAGAAAGATTTTATACATCTGACTTTATCTTTATATGAAGGGCGCACGCCTGAGCAGTTAGCTCAAGTGCAACATGTATTAGCACAGCAATTAGAACAGTTCTCTTCAGTTCAGATCACCAAAAGCTTACGTATTGATGAGATGGCAAAAAGTCATTACACAGAACTGAATTAGAGTTAAGGGAGCGCACTTTTTATTGTACGGCTTCTTGCATTTTTGCACCGTAGACTTCTAAGTCTTTGATACCTGCTATAGGAGCGAGAATGTCAGCAATGCGTCGCTCCTTATCTGTTAACATAGGAGATTTAAGTAAGTCTGTAGTCGATAAAATAGCTGAAACCAACAAACCGGCAATCGGCTTGGGTATGGTTTTATCGGCAAGAATAAATTGCTCAGCAATAATAACGGCTGTACTGGTTCTAGGGCGTACTTCAATAAAGACGGCGTCGGGCGTATGTACAGGGTTTTTACCTAATGCATGATGATCGATAATGGCTTTCACTGAACTTGGTTCGATGGTTTGATGAATTTGTGTGGTTTGGTTTACATCGACTAGTCCTATAAGTGCATCGTGAAAATTTTCAACCAACTGAGGCATTTCAACGTCAAAATAGTCTAAAACAAATTCAACTTCAGCATCCGTTGTGCCTGCACGTGACGGCGTGCCACCATATAAATGTGCTGCAGCAATGACCGATGCAATGCCATCGATATCTGGATGAATTTGGCCAACCCAGTAGAAGTCATGATTTTTTCTTTTGATACTCTCAACTTTGTAAGGGAATTCATATTTATTGTTTGAGGAAGTATTGTGCGCAAGATTGAGTAAAAGAGAAATGATGAAAATACAAAGAAAAGCAATAACTAGCCTGTTATAGAGGCGCATAATAGTTCTCTTATGAATAATTTAACAAAATGGTTCCTCTATCAATTATAGCCTAATCTTCTTTTATCACGCTGAAAATTGAATCATATTTCAGAGTCTATACCTGTTTTGTGATGGCTTGAAATGCTTTTGTACCAGAGGTATAAAATGATGTCCCACAATGATACATAAAACAGGAAAAAGCCAGCTCGAATGAGCCCAATAAAGAGGAAGCCAAGATTGTGCAAACTGGGATAGAGGTTCTATTGAAACATTCAAAATGCTTAAAGTGTCAATAAAGCTGAATATAAAAGCAACGGTCACGATCAAGGTATGTGATACAGATTGTGTGGCAGGTATGTGGGGCTGAAGTAGCCAAGCTATAAGATGAGCAAGCACTAAAGATAAAGCAACAGGGCAGAGTATGAGTACGCAAGGAAGTGTAAATTTCATCACTGCGGTTAAGCCAAAATTAGCCAATATGAGGGTGACGAGAGACACGAAGCCTATAATAGGATAGGTTTTGAATCTATAAGCTTTTTGAAAGTATTCAAGATTAGCACTGAGCAAACCTGCAACCGTGGTAAAACAAGCAAGTATAGCGATAAGTGCAAACAGTACTTTGCCAAAGAGACCAAAATTACCTTCAGCATAAGCGGTGAGGATTTGTCCACCATGTGTAATGTGCGTACCTAATGTTGAGGCAGTTGAGCCAAGGTAAGCTGTAGCAAAATAACAGCATATCATCAATATGGCATAAATGACGACCACACGCTGAATATAATAAAGTATTTTTTCTTTGGAATGGACACCCATACTTCGTAATGCTTGAGTCACCACCCAACCAAACCCAATAGCACCGAGTGCATCCATCGTCATATAACCTTCAATAAGACCTAATGAAAAGGCAGACTCTTTATATTTTTCTAATGCGGGAGAAACATCACCTAAAGGAGAAAATACCGCACCTAGAGCCAAACAAGCCAGCATGACCACAAGAGCTGGTGTGATGATCTTACCTAAGATATCAACAATACACCCAGGTCGTAAAGTCAGTACTATCGCACATATGCAAAAAAGAAGAGAAAATGAAAAGAGCACGATAGGATGATGTATAAAAGGTCGAATCCCTAATTCATAAGCAACGCTAATGGCTCGAGGCATAGCCAATCCAGGTCCGATACATAATAAGATCAGTGTCCAAAAGCTTCTGTCTATCCATTTAGGAAGCATCGATGTGAGCTGCTCAGCTTGGCCGAGTGTACCGAAGACCACTAAGATCAGCGCCGGAACCCCTACACCTGTGAAAAGAAAACCGGCCATAGCTGTAAGCCAGTATTCACCTGCTTGATAAGCCATTAAAGGTGGAAAAATCATGTTTCCTGCACCAAGGAAAAGTGCGAAAGTCATCAATGCAACAGTAAGCATATCTTTAAAACACATCTTTTTGTTCCTATTATGACTTTTGCTTTTATTTTTCCAGAAAAGAAATTCACAAAAAAATTATGACTTCAATGCATGGCTCAAGTTAGATAAGGAGGTTATCGACAGAAATAAAAATAATTTAAGTGTGATTTTGTTCAAAATTTAAACGGAATTATAAGTTTGTTTTTTTGTTAAAAAATTTAAGAAAAATAAAAGTAGATCTGAGAATAATTTTTCATTTAAAATGGACTCTCGTTTGGGATTGTATGTCTTAAGTTGATGACATATGTTATCCCACTCTCAGAAGTCATGGATGAAAAAAATGAATGCTTCAAAAGTTCTCAAAAATCCGTATGAATATACGGTCGTGCGTTGGTTCGCCGTTGCTACAGTTATCTGGGGCTGTGTAGGTATGTCTTTAGGGGTATTGATTGCCGCGCAACTCATTTGGCCTGAATTGAATTTTAATATACCTTGGCTCACTTATAGCCGCCTTAGACCCACACACACTAATACAGTGATTTTCTCTTTTGCAACCTCGGGTCTCATTGCCACCTCTTTTTATATAGTTCAACGTACTTGTCAAACACGCCTTTTCGCCTTGCCTTTGGCTCGGTTCGTTTTTGTTGGTTGGCAGCTTATTGCTTTGTCGATTTTGATCACGTTACCTTTGGGTTATACCTCATCGAAGGAGTATGCCGAGTTAGAATGGCCGATAGATGTGTTTCTCTTGATTGTGTGGGTGGCTTATGCGATTGTGTTCTTCGGTACCATTGCCAAGCGTAAAGTTGAGCATATTTATGTTGCCAATTGGTTTCTAGGCGCTTTTATCATTACCGTGGGTGTGCTCCATGTTGTGAACTCACTTGCCTTGCCTGTACATGCTATGAAGTCTTACTCCATTTACGGTGGGGCTGTAGATGCGATGGTGCAATGGTGGTATGGACACAACGCAGTTGGTTTTCTACTGACAGCAGGCTTTTTAGGGCTGATGTATTATTTTGTACCTAAACAAGCGCAAAGACCTGTGTACTCGTACCGGTTGTCGATTATTCATTTTTGGGCCTTGATCTCGTTGTATATTTGGGCAGGTCCTCATCACTTGCATTATACAGCTTTGCCTGATTGGACTCAGTCACTGGGTATGGTGATGTCTTTGATTCTCTTTGTACCTTCTTGGGGTGGGATGATCAATGGCATTATGACCTTGTCAGGCGCATGGCATAAGCTAAGATTTGACCCGATTTTGCGCTTTTTGGTGGTTTCTTTGTCCTTCTATGGTATGTCTACATTTGAAGGGCCAATGATGGCAATTAAAACTGTCAATGCATTATCACATTATACGGACTGGACCATTGGTCATGTGCATTCCGGTGCTTTAGGCTGGGTGGCTATGATCACGATAGGATCGCTCTATCACATGATTCCTGTCGTATTAAATCGTCAATCTATGTATAGCCAGAGTCTGATTCATGTCCATTTTTGGCTGATGACAATAGGCATTATTCTTTACATTGTAGCGATGTGGATTTCAGGCATGACGCAAGGCATGATGTGGCGATCTGTTCATGATGATGGCACTTTGATGTATAGCTTTGTTGAAAGTCTACAAGCTTCTTATCCTTTCTATTTTATGCGTTTTATCGGTGGTCTTTTTGTCGTTTCAGGCATGGGCGTGATGGCTTATAACCTGTATCGCACGCTACGCTTGAACGAGCCTGCTGTGGTAAGTGAAGTAGCTAGAGTTAAAACCTATGCGAGGGAAAGCTTATGATCTTTAACCATCAAATTATCGAAAAAAATCTAGGTTTACTCTCCATATTTATTTTGATTGCTATCAGCATTGGAGGGCTGGTTGAAATTACGCCTTTACTCTATCAAGAAAGTACCACGAAACCTCTTGAGACCCTCAGACCTTATACCGCTTTAGAATTAGAAGGACGCGATGTTTATATTCGTGAAGGTTGTGTGGGATGTCATAGTCAAATGATACGACCTTTACGTAGTGAAACCGAGCGTTATGGGCATTATTCCGTCGCAGGTGAATCGGTCTGGGAACATCCATTTTTGTGGGGATCTAAACGCACAGGCCCCGATTTAGCCCGAGTAGGTCAACGGTACAGTGATGCTTGGCATCGCCTCCATCTTATGAATCCTCGCGCGGTAGTGCCTGAATCCAATATGCCTGGATTTCCTTGGTTAGCTGAAAACATGATTAATGAGCAGCATACTGCGAAGAAAATGCAGGTTTTGCGTCAATTAGGTGTCCCTTATACCGATGAGGACATCGCTTCAGCAGTGGAACAGGTTTTAAATAAAACAGAGCTGGATGCTTTAGTTGCGTATCTTCAATCACTTGGACATGCATTGAAATAACAAAGGAGATGAACATGGATGTAGGATTTATTCACAGTATTTTTACTGTAGTGCTTCTGGTTTTACTGCTGAATATTTTTATTTGGGCTTTTTCTAAATCACAGCAAAAGCGCTTTGAAACCGCTTCACAGCTGGTTTTTGCAGATGAAAACGTATCAGAACAGATGATGAAGCAAAAAGGCTTATCTTCATGAGTGTATTTTGGAGCTATTGGATAGCAGGTTTAACGTCAATTTTTTTGGTCTTTCTAGCTGTATTATTTTATATCTGCTTTAGACGCGGCATGATTTTTACAGGTGTGGAGCAGGGAGAAGCTTTAAAGCATGTTTATGATCAAGACCTATACGAGCTGGATCAGCCATTACCACGCTGGTGGAGTTACCTCTTTATTTTAATGTTTGGTATAGGTTTGATATATCTCGCTTTTTATCCAGGTGTTGTTGCTTGGGGGAATCACTTAGGTTGGGCAAGCACGCGTGATCATGCGGTATATCTGGATTCTGAAATTGAGTCTGTAAGTTATGATCAATACCATAAAGAGCGCGCATACGCAGAGGAAACGTATGCTCAAGTTTTAGCGCCTTATGCAACGCGACCTTATCCAGAGTTAATGCGTGATCCGCAGGCACAGCAAGTGGGCGCACGCCTTTTTCAACAAAATTGTGTCCAGTGTCATGGTACAGATGCTCAAGGTCGAAAAGGTTATCCTAATTTAACAGATAAATCATGGATTTATGGTGGAAGTTTTGCCCGTATTGAAGAGAGTATTCGCAATGGGCGCCGTGGTTTAATGCCCGCACGAGGGGGGTTACCTCTCTCTGATGAGGACGTAGAAATTTTAGTGCAGTATATACGCTCATTATCGGATTTACCGCATGATGCAGAGGGTGCAAACCAAGGTCACCAAGTTTATATGAAAGGCTGCTTTGCTTGTCACGGCATGCAGGGGCAAGGCAATATCTATATTGGTGCACCCAATCTGGTCGATCGAGCTTGGTTGTACGGAGGAGATGAAACCTCTTTAAGGCAGACTTTACTCAAAGGACGCCAAGGCGTTATGCCATTGTGGCAAGATAAACTCGATCCTATTAAGATCAGACTGCTCACAGCTTATGTTGCGGGCTTGTCTCAGTTAAAAGATGAGGATACATCCGATTGATGTCTGTAATAAAGTGCTATATATCGGCACGGAAGCTAAGATTAAGGTGTGTTTAGATGAAACAGAGCTGTGCTTATAAAGAGCCTTGGTTTTACTTTGTTTGGGCGATAGCGATTGTACCTATTTTCTGTTCTGTGCACTTGATTGATTATGCTTTGAGTTATCAAGATGACGCAGTGGTTGAAGGTTATGTGAAACGAGGCATGAGTTTGCATTTACTCAAGCAAGCAAAGCCGATGTTATCAGATCCTCCACCGGTTGCTTATCAAGTGGTTCTGTTATCTGATCAATTACATGTTAGACAACTCAAGGGGGCAACCGACTCAAAACTAGGTGAAGTTATTTTTTACCAGCAAGGGATGAAACAACCTTATCAAGTCGCGCAACTTGTCTCTGTTGGAGAAGGCTTATACCGTGCTGATTTGGTCAAGCCTTTGCAAGGTTTTCAACAAGGGATTATTGTTGTATATAACCAAGATAAAACTTGGTCGCTACAACAGGGCTTTCAAGTGCCTTTTAGCCCCATTATTGTGGAGTCTTATGCCAAATAAAGAATCATGCTTTCATTGTGGAGAAGTGATTCCAGCGTATGTGAATTTGACGACTGTCATTGAAGGATCGCCACAGCCTATGTGTTGTTTGGGCTGTCAAGCGGTTGCGCAGACGATCACCCAAGCAGGGCTGAACGATTATTATCGCTATCGTACTTTACCTGCTCAGCCAGCACAGGATGTGCTCGATCAGCTCGATCATTATTTAAATTTTGATGAAGCAGAAATACAGCAAGAGTTTGTTTCTCACACTTCAGATCAGCATGCCACCACAACCTTGACGATAGATGGCATGACCTGCGCTGCTTGTGCTTGGCTGATTGAGTCTCAAATACGATCGATGCCAGGCATGATGCAATGTAAAGTGAATGCAACCACTTGTCGGGCTCAGATTGTGTGGCATCCTGAGCAACTTGCTTTGAGTGATATCTTAAAGAAAGTACATCGTCTTGGTTATACTTGTTCGCCTTTTTTAATGATGGAGTCAGAAAAAAAAGACATCCAACAGAGTCGGCAGTTTTTGTTTCGTCTCGGCTTATCAGGTCTTGCAACCATGCAAGTGATGATGTTGGCTTTTGCTTTATACAGCGGTTATTTTAGTGGTATTGATGCCACGATTAAGCATTATCTACACTGGGTGTCTTTATGTTTTTCCACACCTGTTGTGCTTTATTGTGCCATACCTTTTTATCAAAGTGCTTGGCGGGCTTTATCGCATCGACAAGTGAATATGGATGTACCTGTAAGTATTGCGCTGATTCTTGCATTTGTAGCCAGTTGTGTTGCGACGATAGAACAACAAGGTACGGTATATTTTGAATCAGTTTCTATGTTTACTTTTTTTCTTTTGGTAAGCCGATTTTGTGAGAAAAAAGCGCATAAGCATGCAACACAGCAAGCCAACAATATATATAAAAATAAACCGCTCATTGCGATAAAACGTCAAGGTTCAGAGTATGTCAAAGTGACGGCTAAATCCTTGGTTGTGGGTGATCATATTCATGTTGGAGCAGGAGATATTATTGCGGCCGATGGCGTGATCATAGAAGGTCAGTCTAGTGTTGAAGAGTCTCTTTTAACGGGTGAGCATCAGCCTGTAACCAAGCGTGTAGGTGATCTTGTATACGGATCTTCTGTGAACCTAGAGCAGCCTTTTACCGTGGAGGTTACGGCTGTAGGTGCTGATCAGGTCATAGGACAGTTGGTGCAGCAATATGAGCAAGCCGCACAGAATAAGCCAAAAGTTGCTTTGCAAGCTGAGTGGGTAGCACGTTACTTTGTACCTTGTGTGTTGCTGGTGGCTATCGCCACTTATAGTTATTGGTGGTATCAGGCACCTGAGCGTGCCTTAGAAATTACACTATCTGTGCTGATTGCCACTTGCCCTTGCGCTCTCGCCTTGGCAACACCAACGAGTATGACCTGCGCGGTTGCGAGTTTACAAAAGCTAGGTTTAATTATTCGTGCATCTGATTTTTTTGAGCGTTTTTATCAGATAAAACATATTGTGTTTGATAAAACAGGAACGCTCACCAACGGTGTATTCCATCTGACTCATATTGAGACGATGCAGGGTTATACTCAAGATGAAGTGCTCAATATCGCTTGCCATCTTGAACAAGGCTCTGGACATCCCATAGCACAAGTTTTTGAACAGATTGCGATGCAGTCATCTTGGCCTACATTAACTTATACTGACCATCATGTGCATATTGGTCAAGGTGTTTCAGCTTATATAGCAGGTAAACATTATCGACTAGGGAGTGCTGCTTGGACCCAGCAATCGAATGCATCAGGTATGAATCTTTTTTTACTAGAAGACGAGCACTGTGTTGCTCAATTCATGTTACAAGACACATTAAGAACCGATGCCCACACAGCATTAAAGCGTTTGCGTCAACAAAAAATAAAATTAAGTATCGCAAGTGGTGATCATCATCAAAGTGTGATGCATGTTGCGCAGAAGGTCTCTATTACGGATATTCATGCCGATCAATCACCACAAGATAAGCTGAAATATTTACAACAATTACAACAAGAGGGTGTTATGGTTGCTGTAGTTGGGGATGGCTTAAATGATGCGCCTGTTCTCGCAGCCTCACACGTATCGATAGCGATGGGAAGCGGAGCATCTATGGCACAAAGTCAGGCTGATATGATCTTAACTTCAAATCGACTGATATATTTAGCAAAAGCCTTGGAGGTCACACATCGTACGATGCGCATCATGTACCAAAACCTCACATGGGCTTTGCTTTATAATATTTGTGTTTTACCTTTGGCTGTGATGGGCGCTTTGCCTCCTTATTTGGCTGCTTTGGGGATGTCATTGAGCTCTTTAGGTGTGACCTTAAACAGTTTGAGATTACTGAAAGTGAAAGGTATAGAATGAGTATTTTATATTTTTTGATTCCTCTAGCTATGTTGTTTGTGGTGATTGCAGGTGCCGTATTTTATTGGGCGGTTAAAAATAATCAATTTGAAGATTTAGAACGGCAAGGGCTTTCTATTTTAATGGATGATGAAAAACCAGATGATACGCGAAAGAGCTTGAAAAATGATGATTGATTATTCGTATACAGGTGCCTTTTTAGTTGGGCTTATGGGCGCTGGGCATTGTTTGGGTATGTGTGGCGGTATTGTGGGTGCGCTTTCTCTTGCTTTGCCCGTTGAACAGGATGTACGCTTCTTTCAGCAAACACGCTGGAAGATGATGCTTTGTTATCATTTGGGGCGCATCGGCTCGTATACCTGTGCAGGTGTTGTCGTGGCGAGTGTAACCTATATGATGGCTGAGCTGATACAGCTTAAAGCTTTGTTACTTGGATTGCGTATTCTCGCAGGTAGCATGATGATTCTTATCGGACTTTATATGGCGCGTCTCTGGCGAGGCCTACAACGTATTGAAGTTTTAGGTCATTTTATCTGGCAAAAAATTCAACCGATGGCAGCAAAAAAGCAGACACTACATACACGAAAGCAGGCACTTTTTGCTGGTTCACTGTGGGGATGGTTGCCTTGTGGACTGGTCTACAGTACTTTAACTTGGTCATTGGCCACAGCACAACCACTGCAAGGTGGTTTGATTATGCTTTGTTTTGGTTTAGGTACGTTACCAGGGCTATTACTCGTGGGAGGTGTTTTGCATCATTTTAAAAGTGTGATCCACCATCGCGGCGTACAGATTTTGGGGGCGCTGGCAATGATAGCTTTTGGGTGTCATACTCTATGGGTAGCTTTAATGTAATCAAGACTATTGATGCATCGATCTTAAGATTTGAATGAGGAACATTTTTCATGGAAGGTAATCAAAAATTACTCGTTGTCATTCAGCCTGAAGAGCAAGAACAACCCGCGCTGTCTCGAGCGATCGAGCTTTCAAAAAAATCAGGTGCCAGCATTACTGTGATCCTGTGTGCCTATCATACATCCTATGATTTAAGTGCTATTTTGTCGGCATCAGAACGCGACTCTGTACGCGACTCAATGCTTAAAAAACAAAAGCAGTGGCTTGAAGGTATTGTGGCACAGCATCCTTATGAAATGCCGATTCGGCAAGAAGTGAAGTGGCACAAGGATACTTACGAAGCTGTTATTCTTTACGCTATGGAAAAAGACTATCATGTGATAGTAAAAGCAACACGTGAACATGATACGTTCAAGTCACTTATTATTACGCCTACAGATTGGCATCTAGTGCGTAAAAGTCCGATTCCTGTATTGATGGTGAAAGAGCATGCATGGCCTGAGCATGGCAATATTATTTGTGCATTAAATGTCGCACCCGACGATGAAAACTATCGCAAACTTAATATATCCCTCATTCAAATTAGTTTAGATTTAGCAAAAGCTTTGCGTGCAAAAGTACATTTAGTCAATGGGTATCCTGGTACGCCTATTAATATTGCCGTAGAGTTGCCTGACTTTGACGTACATGCTTACAATGAAGCGATAAAAATCCAGCATGAAAATCGAGTGATGGATCTAGCTAATAAGTACAACATTCCCTCTGATCAATGTCATGTCATGGAAGGTTTGCCTGAAGATGTGATATCCAGTTGTGCAAAAACTCTAGATGCGGAACTTGTTGTATTGGGTACAACAGGGCGCACAGGAATTTCTGCAGCGCTCATTGGCAATACCGCTGAACATGTCATTGATGGATTAACTTGTGATTTATTAGTCATTAAAGCTGAAAATTATGTGTCACCTCTAGCAGAATAGGTTTCTTTCCTTTACCGAAGCTATTGAAACTGGAATAATAGCTTTTTTAAAAATTCTGTTGGTGGTCATAATGAGCGCACTCGATGCTTGTAAACAAAAAACGCGCTTGAACAAGTTGCAAAAAAAACTACGTCGCGAAATGGGACAAGCGATAGAAAATTACACCATGATTGAACCAAATGATGTGGTGATGGTGTGTTTGTCTGGCGGTAAAGATAGTTATACTTTACTAGATATATTAATGAACTTAAAGCAAGCAGCACCTATACCTTTTCAGCTTGTTGCTGTAAATCTTGATCAAAAACAACCTGGTTTCCCTGAACATATTCTGCCTCACTATTTAAGTCAGCTTGATGTGCCTTATCACATTTTAGAGAAAGACACATACTCTATCGTGAAAGAAAAAGTACCTGAGCATAAAACAACATGCTCTTTGTGTTCTCGTTTAAGGCGTGGTACTTTATATGCGTTTGCTAAGAAAATAGGGGCAACCAAGATTGCTTTAGGCCATCACCGCGATGATATGATTGAAACCTTTTTCTTGAATATGTTTTATGGTGGCAAGCTTAAATCTATGCCGCCTAAACTCCTTTCAGACGATAAAGCGAATATGATTATTCGTCCATTGGCCTATAGTCGAGAAAAAGATATTGCTGAATTTGCTCAGCTTAAGCAATTTCCTATTATTCCTTGTAACCTGTGTGGTTCTCAAGAAAACCTCAAGCGTAAGATGGTTAAAGAAATGCTTCAAAGTTGGGACAAACGCTTTCCAGGGCGCATAGAAACTATTTTTACAGCGATGCAGAATGTTGCGCCTTCTCAAGGTGTAGATCGCCAGTTATTCGACTTTAATGGGCTTGCCATCGATCCCGATGCACGTACTCTAGCAGAGGATTCACCTGAAGCGCAATTACCTGCTTTTGACTTTCTCGATCCCACTCAAAGCGGTCATGTGAATCTTGATCAGGTTGCAAAGCTTGCTATTGCGGTACACAACTCATGACTCATGCTGATTGAAGACATGTACAAAACTTGAAAAGAAGAGAGCTTATGTTGAGCTCTCTTTTTTTGTTTTTAACTTGTATAAGTATTGTTAATCATGAATTTAAAGTTCATTTTGTTTGTATGAAGAAGTGAAATGTTTGATTTTTTTTGTGTTTTTAGTTAAGGTTGTGGTGCTTTTCAATTCACTCATGACTTATAACTCCTGTAGTCATTTTTTATTGCACTGCTAATGTGCAATAAATATTGAGCTAGGGATGACCTAGAAACCCCTCATAGTTTTGGGCTTGGTTTTTAATTCGAATATAAAAAAGCGATTTATGCCTATTTGTTATGAGATATGTAATTTTGCTGTATGTCTGTGCGCATCTTCCTTTAAAAGAAGATGATTCAGCTCTCGCACAGGCATACGCAATATAGAGCACATAGATATCATTGATTTTTAAAAAAATAAAAATAAAAGAATAAAGTAGTAAGTTATGCGCAAAAATCTATGGAAAGAAAGAGTATGCGTTACTCTGATATCCGCTCTTGAATATTATGATATAGCTATTTATGCAGCAATTTCCCCCTATATTTTACAGCTTTTCTTCCCCGAATCTATCTTCGGTACCCATGCTTCTTTTTACGTGTGGGGAGCATGTGGTTTACGTTTATTATCTCGACCTTTAGGTGGTTTTTATGTTTCACTTTATGTGCATAAAAAAGGCAAACATAAAGCACTGCTTCTTACCTGCTTGATTACAGGCTGTGCTACCTTAGTCCTTGCTCTATTACCTACTTATCAGCAGATTGGACTTTGGGCACCTTTGATATTTTTTCTGATGCAGCTCGCACAAGCTTTCTCTTTTGGTGGTGAAAGTCCAACGGCTCTGACTTATTTAATGGAAAAGTCAAACTCTAAAGAACATGCCCGAGTAGGTGGGCTTTTATGGGGTACTAATCTTATTGCTGTGATTGCTTCTTTAAGTGTCGTTTATGTTTTAGAGTCTTACTTAACAGCTTCTGAAATGCTTGATTACGGCTGGAGAATACCTTTCTTTTTTGGTGTGTTGAATATAGGTCTAAGTAGTTACTTTAGAGTAAAGTTTCTTCGGCCTGTTTTGTCACAAAGCAAGGTTTCATTTGTAAGTTTTAATGCCTCATTGATGCTAAAAGTTTTTTTTATCACAATACCAACCGTACTCATTGTCTACAGCAATACCTTTTCAATTTCTATGTTATTAGATCAGTCTCTCGATGATCCAATGCTTAAAAAGTTATTGCCCATTGTGATTAACATTTTATTTATGTTGTCGGCTTGGCTTGCTGGCTGGTGGATCGATACCCACAGCTCTTGCTCACAAACATTGAAATGGATATATGGCTCATTAATTATCTTGGGTGTGCCCGTTTACTTTTTACAAAGCTTAAATAGTTTAGTTGCTTTATTTTGTTCTTATATCTACTTGGTTTTGTTGGTAGGTGTGACTTTATCCGCAACACCTTCTCTTTTATATCAACAAATCCAAACTCACTCACACCATTTTCCATCATTAGCTTTGGGGTATAATTTGTCGGTTGCAATTTTAGGCGGGATAACACCTTTATTAGTACACGTTTTGGTTCAGTACCACATAGCTTACGTAGGAGTGGTGATGTCTTTTGGAGGCTTATGCTTTTTTTATGCTTTATCTTCATTTGCTCAAGTAGGAAAACTCTCTGAAATGAACTTCATATGGAAAATTAAATCAGCAACATGATATAACAAAATAGGATATAGGTTGTGAAGAAAGAGCATTATCAAGCAGTGAAAAGCTCTGCGCAAAGTATGAACCATTGGGTTTTCAATCATTTATTAAAATTAAATATTTTTGAATGTGCATACGGTAAATTGAATATGGGCGAAGGTAGCTTTGTGCCTATTCCTATGTATCATCAATGGTATGCTTCGTACAAAGAACAAAATCTAGATTTAACTCTAGTGACAAGACTTCATAAATTAGGTATCAATTATTGGAAAACTAAAAGTTACTTACTTAATCAATATCATGGTTGTTTAAGTCATGGTCACAATAAGATCTTCAAATTAGATATAATTAAAAAAGTTCATGATGGCTATGAGATGCTGGTTTTAGGCTCCTACAAACCTTTAGCTTTCAAAGATTATCAATTCATTTATCAAGTTTTTCATGAAATATCCCATCAAGCCGAACAATTACGGCAAGAAAAGCCTGCTTTAATTACGGAGTTACGTTGTGCGCAAGAAGTCAGAGCTTTGCATCAAGAGCAAAGTTTGCAAGCTGTACAGCAAGAACAGGCCTTAGAAGCACGCTTTACAGAAGCGGATAAATTTAAGTGTGGCAACTTGATTTTAGAGCATTATGAAATGCATTTAATCAAACAACTTTTGTCTTTGATGACTTATGAAGAGATAGCCGCTTTTCATCAGGTTTCTGTTGATCGTATTGTGCAGCGCATTCGGCATATCAAACAGAAAGTATCTGATCCACAGATGAGTGATTTTGAATTATTTAAAGCCCTGAAAACCCATAAAATATTGATGGCGCAAATCACAGATTTTATTTTGTAGTGGAATATGAAGAAATGGATATTCACCACAAAAATATAAATCAATACGCACAGTTTGTGAAAAGTTGGCAATTAAAAAATTTAGCGCAATTAGATATTATTGACATATGTTATATGCATATCGACACGCATCATCAGTTTCTTCATATGCTGTCGAGTAACTTAGATTGGTATGATTTATTTTGGCAAAATCAATTGGATTTATCGCTATCTTTAAGAATACAGCAAGAATGTACTTATTGGTTTGATCTTGACGCAGCGCATCAAAATACCTTAGCGCAATTTGCACCGGATACAGAAAGAGCCGATTTATGTTTACACCATCAAGGTGTATTCGATCTCTTGTCGGTGCACTCACCACAGATATTAGGCTTACAAGATTACAGTTTGTGCTTTCGAGCTTTACCTACTTTGTCTTATCATGCGCATAAATTTCGTAAAAAAGATCAATGTGTTTTTCCTATAAGAGATCAAGCTGTGTTTGATGTAGAGTTTGCAGAAGTCAACCTTGAAAAATGTAATGCAGTTGAACAGGAAACACGTTATCGATTTAATGGAATTAATTTAACGGCTTTAGAAATTAAATATTTAAGTTGTTTGAGTTCTTTGATGTCGCAAAAAGAAATTGCTTACCATTTTAAAGTATCAGAAACCGCAGTACGGAAAGTAATAGGTAACGTAAAGCGTAAGTTTGGGCACGATGCTATGCCCAACTCAAAACTTTTTCGATTATTAAAACAATATGGTGTGACTTTAACTTATTTTAATCATTTAATTTGATACGCTTTGATATGTTTCAGTAAACTCTTGCATAAATTGTATGAGTGCATCGACACCTGCTTCAGGCATGGCATTGTATAAACTTGCTCGCAACCCTCCTTGCATTTTGTGTCCTTGTAATCCTATTAACCCTGAATGAGCAGCATTAATATAAAAACGTTCATCTTGCTTGGCATCACCTGTAGTGAAGGTCACATTGGTATGCGAACGGTTTTCGGTAGCGATGGTATTATGAAACAAAGGCGACGCATCAATAAACTGATACAATTTATCAGCTTTTTTATGGTTGATGTCTTGTACTGCATCTAATCCACCTTTGTCTAAGAGCCATTCAAAAATCAAGGAAGCCAAATAAAGGGAGTAAGTGCAAGGTGTGCTATACATAGATTCATATTCTACGGCAAGTCTATAATCTAAAACAGAAGCCATAGGTAAACGAGGTAAGCTGAGTAAATCTTCTCGTACTATGACCAAGCAAAAACCAGCAGCACCAATATTTTTTTGGGAGCTAGCATAAATAAGACCATAACGATTAATAGGGGTGTGGCGAGATAGAATGCATGAAGTCATATCAGCGCATAAAGGGTAAGGACTTTCTATGTTTTCAAAAAGTGCTAAGCCATCTAATGTTTCATTAGGACAATAATGCACATAACGCAGATCTTGCGCTTCTTGACTTAAATCAGGCATGATGATTTTCTTATTGGAACTGTGTTCATCGAGGATAGATCGTGTTTTCACATCGCCAAATTGAGCAGCTTCTTTTGCTGCCATCTCAGACCAATAACCTGATGTTAAGTAAAGAGCCTTTCCGTTATCACCCAAAAAGTTATGTGCAATGGCTGCAAATTGGGCTCTAGCACCACCTTGCATAAATAGAACATGATAGTTATTAGGAATATCCAATAGTTGACGTATGTTGTGACGGGCAAGCTGCATCAAGGATATGAATCCTTTACTGCGATGGCTTATTTCCATAACGGAAGCACCTTCACTTTGCCAATTTAAGAACTCTTTTTGTGCTTGCTGCATCACTTCTACAGGGAGCATAGCAGGGCCTGCGGTAAAGTTATATGTGGTATTTTGTTGTTTATTTTCCATAAATGAGCGTGCTCTGAATTGAATAGTTGTTCTTAAGCTTAATTTTATCATAAGAATTGAAGGTGCAGGCATCCCTTCGTTTTTAGATTTGTTATGCTGGTGTAAAAAGCAATAATAATAGTATGAGAAATATACAAATTTATGCAGTATATATTCACTGTATAAATGATTGAATAGGGCAGTCACATCGAGGTTTAAAGCTTAGTGTAGCGATTTGAGGTATGAAAATAGCAGCTTTTAAAACCTAGAAGCTGTGTTGGATCTCCAGGTGCATAAATAGGTATGAGGTTGTGTTGTTCTAAATAGCGAACAATGGGCTGAGTGAGTGTTTTATTTTGCATACCAGCATCTCTTTGTGCTTGGCAACTTTTATCTATATCTTGGTATCTTTTATGTTGTTGAGGGATGCGAATAGCTCCACTTTTTTTGTCATAAAAATCTGATTTATCTATATTTGTGTGAAACTGTTTTGGATGGTAAGTAAGGCTACATAAAGGCTGCTTAGCTTTATCTTTTTGATATGCAAGCGTTAAATCTGTTGGATCTAAATGAGGATTGTTTTTTTGTTTAAAGTAAAATAAATGAAAGTAAACTCCTTTGATTTGATTTTTCCGATGGAGAACCAGTTGTAAATTATGCTTTTTTGTCGCTTGGATGATCAACTTATCTGATGGGTAGGGCACTTGAGAAGCAAAACTTATGTGAATATCTGTAAGAGGTTTTGATTGTGTATAACTAGGTATAATCCAGCAGGCAGCCCCTTTTTTTATTTTAGGATTAAATTTGTTTTGCTCTTTAAAGACGGTTGTAAACCAATGTTTTTCCGCAGTGTAGGGCGGGGGATAAGATAACTTTAGATCATGAGAGATCAGAGCGGTGGCAATCTCTTCTGTAGAGTAGAGTAAATCATGGCTATAGCAGAAGTTGCTTTTCCAGTGCGCCAAGCTGATAAATTTTTCTTCAACATGTAGAAAATTTTGATAAAAAGGTAGCTCTTCAGGTAAGAACTTCTCTTGGTGACATAAATAGGTTTTCATAGCAAGAGATGTTGAAAAAGGCGTTTTGGTTTTTGCTATATAATTATGCATCTGTTCCATCAAAACGTTGGCAAGCTGGGTATTGGCTTTGCGATACATTCTTTCTTGCATAAGTGCAAAGCGCTCAGGAACTTTTTTATAAGGTATGATGCGTATGTTTGTTGTGGCTTTGATTGCGGTATCAATATAAGCAGGATACGTTTTTTTACCCTGAATTAAACTTGATAAATTGGAGTCACAATGAGACACAAACAGAAGTAAGCACAGTAACAAGGCATGTTTTTTTAGTGGTTGAAAAGAGTTGAACATAAATAAAGGACAATGAGCGTGTCTTATTTATTTAGTGTATCACAAAAATGATAGAGCATGAGGAGCTTTGCATGGATGAACGAGCGTTCTTCTTTTACACGAAGCTAATCAAAAAGCTTAGAGATAGATGTATGCTTTGTTTTGTTATTAAATAAACTTCAACTATATTTAAAAAGCAATAAAACTCTTTATATGAAGATATCTAGTTTACAATAGGGACAATTATGCAAAAAAATAAGATGATATTGCTGATATTAAGTTTTGTTTTTGGCTTGTACGGCTGCGGTGATGGATCAAGTACTTCTGATATGAATGATGAGGGAGCTCAATCCGAACAATCTGAAGGCTCTGATGCAGAAGATGCGAAGCGCGAGCCCTTAGGTACTAAATAATCAAAAGTGATAGTTTTTTTGATACAAAATAAAAGCTTGTTATAGAAAGAACAAGCTTTTTCAATATGCAGTAGAGACTTGGGTTGTTTCCGTTTGGTCTAGAAGTAAGATTTAATATCAATATTATCAATGAGTCTTATATCCTCAATAAAAACAGCAGCAAAGCGTCTGCCGTAATACTCAGCTAAATAATCAATTTTTATACTTGCGGCAGAGAGCTTTTTGCGTACCTCAGATAAATCTGGTGTTGTGTGCAGTATATGTGCAAATATTCCAGCTTGGATACGTCCCGTTTGAGATAAGTGCTGATTACGAGAACTTAAAGCAAGACCGTTTTCGTCTCGGATAGTAGGACAGACAATGACTTCAGTGGGAACAAAAAAGCTTTCAACCATCATTTTAATTAATGTATATTGTTGGTAATCCTTCTCGCCAAAATAGGCTCGATGCGCTTGTGCTAATTGAAGTAATTTCATGACGACAGTGAGTACACCTGAAAAGTGCCCATGACGACTTAAGCCACATAGCTTTTGACTAAATTGCTGTTCGATAACATGAAAGTGGTCGTCTTTAGAATGCATCTGTTGTGCATGAGGTGCCAGCAGGTAATCCACATTTATTTGCTTAAGATAAGTGATATCTTGCTCCCATTGATTCGGATAGTCCTGATAATCTTTCATATCATCGAATTGAGTAGGGTTTACAAATAAAGTGACGAGCGTTTTATCATTCTCACTCATACTTTTTTGAATTAAGCTTAAATGCCCTTGATGTAACGCACCCATGGTCATGACGATACCTAAAGAGTGATAGGGAGATAATTGTTTTCGGTATGCTGTCCATGTATCAGTATTACGAAATATATGCATACTTAAGTAGTCCCTGTTTGTTCTGTTGTGAAATAACTTTCCTGTGTTGAAGGGTAATCATGCGTTTGTATTGCTTGATGAAAGGTATTGCAAGCTGTATGAATTAAGCTAAAGCCTTCAAGAAAATGACGCACAAATTTAGGTTTAAAATCAGTTGTCATGCCAAGCATATCTTGCAAAACGAGCACCTGACCATCAACTTCTGAACCAGCGCCGATACCTATTGTCGGAATATGTAATGTCTGCGTGATATCCTGCGCCAATGTATTAGGAACACATTCTAAGACGAGGCTAAAACAGCCTATGCTTTGTAAGATTAAAGCTTGATCTAAAATGAGCTGTGCTTGATGCTCCTCTTGACCTTGTACTTGATAGCCTTGGCTATGCACAGATTGTGGCGTTAAGCCCAAATGTCCCATAACAGGTAGTCCTGACTCAATCAGGTGTTTGATAATATGCTCATGTCCAGCAAGCCCTTCTATTTTTAAAGCATGTGCACCAGAGCGTATTAATTGCGCAGCACATTGTGTTGCATGTTCAATGCCTTGTTTGTGAGTTAAAAAAGGCATGTCGGCGACGATAAACTTATCAGGAGCACCTGCTGCAACGGCTTGAGTCATAGTGCACATCATTTCTATGGTTGCATGTGTCGTATTGGGATAGCCTTGTTGTGTCATGGCTCCGCTGTCTCCGACTAAGAGAATATTGATGTCACTTTGGTTGAGAATTTGCGCAAAAGTATAGTCATAACAAGTGAGCATAGAAAGTTTATGTTGTTGATTTTTAGAATGAGAAAAGTCTTGAAGCGTTAATTTTTTAGAAGTCATGAAGTGTCCTTATTCATAGATAAATGAGATATTTCCTGATAATAATCGATAAAACTTTGATAAATCTCCTGTATAGGATCAGCGGAAAGAGCTTGAAGGTTGCGAGAAATCGTTTGTGTATCATGACGACACAGAGGCCCTGTGAGAGCTGTTTTGTAGTCTAGATTTAAGTTGTCACAGGTTTGTTGTAAGTAAAGGTGCAAAGGTTCAGCAGGGGCTTTAAAGGTTGACTCCATTTCATGAAAAAATTTTTGCCACAACAGAGTTGTAAAGTTATTTGCTATAACGCACAGTGCATGATAGTAAGCTTGTTGTTCGGCTTTAATTTGAATCGAGAGATTGGGCAAGCTTGGAAAAATAGATTGAAAGCTGGATGATTGCTCATGATGCACAAATAAAATCGATTCAAGCTGTTCTAGGCTATAGAGTGTATGGCCAAAAGTCATCAGAGGATGAAAAGAGAAAATTCCTTCAACATGTAAGGCGCCAGAGAAGTGTACACAGGTTTTATTGTGTAACTGATGATGACGCCAAAAAGGCTCAATCGCATCATCTGAAATAGCTAAAAGTACAATATCTGATTGTACAACAAGAGACTGCAAGTCATCTTTATCTTGTCTTTTCCAAGTGTTATAAGCGATATTCTTGAGAGAGAAGTAATGTTGGAGCTGAGAAGCCAGCCTTCCTCCACCAACAATTAAATATATAAATTCATTCATTTTTAATAAAAATATTAAGTTATTGTTTGCATAATAAGCGATAAATATCATGATTATAACGAAAAAAAACAGAAAAGTAACAAGATGAGCTGATAAGTTAAAAAAACATTTCATGTGATGTGAACTTTATACTTTAAGTTATTTTCAGCTTGATGCATAATACGTTGATATATAGGTCATTCATCTTGATGAAATACCATAAAATAGAATCTGTTGTACAGAATAAAGACAAAGATAAAGGTGATTGCGCGCCATGAAAAAAATACCCAAACGTTATTACCGTATTGTGATGACGGCAACGATGGCTTTATTTATGAGCTTTTTGATGTCGGGCGTTGTATTGCTAATGAATATAGGTTTTACAGATGACTTTTTTATGCGCTGGATGAAAGCTTTTATTTCGGTTTACTTGATTGCATTAATAGCATCTTTTATAGCCACACCTATCGTCACTAAGTTTGCTCAAATGGTCACCGAACCAGAATAGAACAGACTACAGTACTAGCATTTCACAGCAATGATGGTCGAAATGGCAGGACTTAAAAGATACAGAGCTTAAAGGATAAAGAGCACTCTAGAGAGCGCTCTTTGTTTTCTGCATTTTCTTCATTTTTAGCTTATTTCAAGTACCACATCAGTAACAGGGTAAGCGCAGCAAATTAAGCATTCACCTTCATCTACATCAGTAAGAGGTGTTTGAGCATAACGCACTTCGCCTTTGATGAGCCTTGTTTTACAAGTGCCGCAATGACCTTGGCAACACTCGTAATAAGGCTCAATGTTTTTCTTAGCGAGCGTTTTGAGCAAGCTTTCGCCTTGGTGAACTTTAGAAATAAAAATGCGTTGTGCCATGTTATAAATCAAAGTCACATAGTTCGTGAGTATTAATGGTTGCATCAATTTGACCCACAAGATAAGAAGAGACTTCGACTTCTTGTGGTGCAACTTGCACAGCATCACTTTCTAACCAGTTTTTCATCCAAGGTAAAGGATTACTTGTTACCTCATAAGGTGAATTAAAGCCGATGTTTTTCATACGTTGATGGCTGATGTATTCCACATATTGGCATAGAATTTGTTCATTGAGGCCAATCATCGAACCATCTTTAAATAAGTATTTTGCCCATTCTTTTTCTTGTTGCGCAGCATCTACAAAAATATCATACATTTGCTGCTCACACTCTTTCGCAATCTGTACCATTTCAGGGTCGTCTTTGCCTTTACGCATCAAATTGATCATATGTTGCGTGCCGTTAAGGTGCAAAGCTTCATCACGAGCAATCAAGCGAATGATTTTTGCATTGCCTTCCATTAATTCGCGCTCAGCAAAAGCAAAAGAGCAAGCAAAGCTTACATAAAAGCGTATAGCTTCCAGTGCATTGACTGCACCCAAACATAAATACAACGCTTTTTTAATTTCATATAGATTGATAGATACAGTTTCACCTTGAATCTCATTTTTTCCTTCACCATGCAAGTTATAAAACTGGGTCATAGCAATCAAGCGGTCATAGTAATGCGAAATATCACCTGCGCGTTGCAAGATAGGTTCATTGACAACGATATCATCAAATATCTCTTGTGGATTTTTTACGACATTACGAATAATGTGCGTATAAGAGCGCGAATGAATGGTCTCAGAAAACGCCCATGTTTCGATCCAAGTTTCAAGCTCAGGTAGCGACACAATAGGTAGCAGCGCAACATTAGGCGAACGTCCCTGAATGGAATCTAATAAAGTTTGATACTTTAGGTTAGACAGAAAAATATGTTTTTCGTGTTCAGGTAGTTGCTCAAAGTCGATACGATCTCTACTCACATCCACTTCTTCAGGACGCCAAAAGAAAGACAACTGTTTCTCAATCAGCTTCTCAAAAATTTCATGTTTTTGCTGATCAAAGCGCGCTACGTTAACAGGTTGCCCTAAAAACATAGGTTCTTGCATCACATCATTTTGGGTTTGATCAAAAACTGAATATTGCATATTTTTCGTTCCCATAGGAGCAGAGGATCACCTCTGCTTTGTTTCGTATGTTGTTGATTAAAAGTTGAGTTTAAATTTTGCAAGCGCCGCCAGCACAGCCATCATCTTCTTGCTCTACATCATGAGCTTCAGATGCACCATCACGAGTGTTGTGATAGTACAAGGTTTTTACTCCTAGTTTGTAGGCCATCAGTAAGTCTTTGAGCAGTACTTGCATAGGTACTTTAGCGTCGCTAAATTGCTGTGGATCATAAGAGGTATTGGTTGAAATAGCTTGGTCGACAAACTTTTGCATAATACCCACAAGTTGTAGATAACCTGTATTGTTTGGCATATCCCACAGCTTCTCATACTTGTGCTTTAAATTTTCAATATCAGGTACAACTTGCTTTAAAATACCATCTTTACTTGCTTTGACGCTGACTAAACCGCGTGGTGGTTCAATACCATTGGTGGCATTTGACATTTGTGAAGATGTTTCTGATGGCATGAGCGATGACAGAGTTGAGTTACGCAAGCCATATTTCAAAATATCTTGACGTAGTTGATCCCAGTCCAAGTGTAAAGGCTCGTCACAGATTGTGTCGATATCTTTTTTGTAGGTATCAACAGGTAATAAGCCTTCAGCATAATTGGTTTCATGAAATCCAGCACAAGCGCCTTTTTCTTGTGCTAACTTATTCGATGCACGAAGCAGTGTATACTGCAAAGCTTCAAAGGTACGATGTACTAGAGCATTAGCTGAGCCATCCGAATATTTCATACCATTTTTGGCAATATAATAAGCAAGGTTAATCACACCGACACCTAAAGAACGTCTTGCATCTGTACCATTTTTCGCAGCAGCCATAGGATAGTCTTGATAATCAAGTAGGTTATCTAAAGCGCGTACAGCCAAGTCGGCTAAATCGTTCATTTCCTCTAGTGAATCGAGCGCACCTAAGTTTATGGCCGAGAGAGTACACAAAGAAATCTCACCTTCAGGATCATTGATATGATTCAACGGCTTTGTGGGTAGCGTAATCTCCATACATAAATTCGATTGACGTACAGGAGCAACTTTACAGTTAAATGCACTGTGCGTATTACAATGGTCGACATTTTGAATATAAATACGTCCTGTTGAAGCTCGCTCTTGCATCATGAGTGAAAACAAGTCAGCCGCTTTAATGGTTTTTTTGCGGATAGACTCATCTTGCTCATAAAGTGTGTATAAACGCTCAAACTCATCTTGATCTTCAAAAAAAGCATCGTACAGTCCAGGTGTATCAGATGGACTAAATAAAGTAATATGACCACCCTGAATCAAACGCTGGTACATAGTTTTGTTGAGCTGTACACCGTAGTCTAAATGACGTACACGATTTTCTTCCACACCACGATTGTTTTTTAATACCAATAGAGCTTCTGACTCAAGATGCCAAAGTGGATAAAATAGCGTAGCAGCACCACCGCGCACACCACCTTGAGAACAACTTTTAACCGCTGTTTGAAAGTATTTATAAAAAGGAATACAGCCTGTATGGAAGGCTTCACCATCACGAATATGGCTGCCTAACGCACGAATACGACCAGCATTAATACCTATGCCTGCACGTTGGCTGACATACTTCACAATAGAAGAGGCTGTGGCATTGATAGAATCCAGACTGTCGTCACACTCAATGAGAACACAAGAGCTAAATTGACGAGTAGGAGTACGAATACCAGACATAATAGGTGTAGGTAAAGAGATTTTAAAGTTAGAGACGGCATCGTAAAAACGTTTTACATAATCTAGACGATGTGCTTTGTCTTCTTTAGCAAATAAGCATGCTGCAACCAAAACATATAAAAATTGTGCACTCTCATAAATCTCACCTGTTACACGGTTTTGTACCAGATATTTACCTTCGAGTTGTTTTACCGCAGCATAAGAAAAATTGAGATCGCGCCAATGATCGATATGTTGATCAAGTTCATCTAATTCTTCTTTACTATAGTCAGCAAGAATATGCGGGTCGTAACGACCTGTTTCTACCATGTGTGTGACATGGTCATACAATGAAGGTGGCTCAAACTGCCCATAAGCTTTCTTTCTTAAATGAAAGATAGCGAGCCGTGCTGCCATATATTGATAATCAGGCGTTTGCTCTGAAATCAAATCGGCTGCAGCGCGGATGATGGTCTCATGGATAGTTTCTGTTTTAATGCCATCAAAAAACTGGATATGAGATCGCAACTCTACTTCAGAAACTGAGACATTTTTTAAACCTTCAGCAGCCCAAGTAATCACGCGATGAATTTTTTCCAAGTCAATGGATTCTCGTTTATTGCTGCGTTTGGTAACAGTGAGGTGACTTTGCATATTCATGACCTTACGTATGATGTGAAACGATTGGAGAAGATCCCTAAAGGGAGAGCCGAAGCTCTCCCGCTTGTGCCTATAGCAGTGCTCAAGCACAACATCTAGTATTTATTGTTATTACGAATACAAGATAGTGATTTTTGAAGCGCTTTGCAAGATGTAATATTCTGTGGATAATATGGGTGCAATATGAGCACAATTTTTTTTATCGAGAACTCACAATAAGTTATCTTTGCTGGTTCAATGCTTCCGCTTCAGAAAAAAAAATAAATTTTTTTTTTTCATTTTCAGCACCAATAAAATCTAAAAAATTGCAAGTAAAATTTTTTATTTTTCATAAAAAAATATTTAATTTTTTATTGACTTACATCAAAAATGATCGTTGGGCTGTACAGCTCTATGATCCATATCACGCCTCATTTTAGAGGCAGAAACAACAAAGAGAAGCACGAATATTATACCGTGAATTACGGTGTGATGCATCTATAAGGTGCGTTTAAAAAGAGCTATAACTTGAGATAAAAGTGTTTAATGTAAAAAACGTTTATATTTTTTGTAGCCTTAGTTTTTTGCTTCTTTAACATGTTAGCTATAGATCAGGTGGAGTAAATAGATTGATCTAAGAGCCTATATTTTTTGATTAGCTTCAACCTTTGGTCTACATTTATTTTACATTGGTGTTGCTTCATGTTGTTCATGTGGAGTAATCAGAAATAAGTAACCAAAAGCCACAATTGTATAATTTTTATGGTAAATGAGGAACCTATATAATATGAATACTTTACATTTTAAAAAAAGCCTAATAGCACTTTTAGCAGTAGCAGCTTTAGCAGGTTGTGACAGTGATAGTGATAGTGACGCTGCATCGCTACCAGCGGTTACTATTGCTGATCAAACCGATTTAGCTACGTTAATGACAGCAGTTTTTGATAATACTAAGCTCGACGACGATGGTGATGGTGATGCTAATGGTAACAAAGAAACGGTCGCTGCAATCGAATATACAGCTGAGTATTCAACTCATGACTCGAGCAACATAGTGGTACAGATCAACTTAGACAATAATGATAACGGCACCCCCCTCACAGCTTTTAATGGGGCATTGACTTCTGGGGCTGGGGTTCACCTTTATGGAGCGTCTTGTGTCTTATTACATGCGTTGGACACTGATGCTAATGCTACCGAATCGACTGTAACTCATAATTTAACATCTATTACAGATAAAGACGCCGTAAAGTCAGAAGCAAAAGCTTTATATACTTTGCTAGGGTGTAAGGAAAATAACTCGAGCAAACAGGTGAATAACCATTCTGAGTCCTTGCTGACATCTTCAACCATTAAGTTAACCTACGAGTCAGAGACTGCTGATTCCGCTGAAACCGGCGTTGTAAATAAACTTCTTGCGCCAGATGAAGCAAGAGTGGTCACTATCGAACAAAAGTATGATAGTCAGAAAGTAACGCTTTCTGGCTTTGGAAGTAAAGCCGAATATAGTACTACATCGGGGGCGAAGATAGCATTAAATGGAGTTCACACACTTGCAGCAATAAGTAGCGATGTTAAGGAAGCAGTATCCTCAGTAGACACTATATTGAAATTAGCTCTGAAAGTTCCATTTTTTAATGCCGGAGAGAGTGGTGGTGGATCAACAGGTGTATATCCTGCTAGTCTTGGTAATTTAGGCGAGACTGACACTGAAAAACCAGCTTCGATCACAGGTATTTTCGTATCAGCAGACCCTGCTAATCAAAAGTTTGTCACGAAAGAATATTCTGCTTCAGGAAGCGGTATTAAGGAAGCAGATATAGTTCCAGCATCTCATATCTGTGCAATTATGTTTCAACATATTGATGTTGGATCAAATGCGACAATTGATGTATCTGGGGCTGGCCCTCAAAATAGTACTGCTAATACCTTAGGGCAACTAAGAGATTCAGCGGGCTGTAAGACTGATTATCTTGACTTTGCGGTTTCTGATAGTTCGAATACCATGATTGGCTTTAAAGCAGTAATAGAATTTATTGCCGCAGATAATCCTGGCAGTCATGGTGCTTCGAGTTATTTTCCTGCTAATACTGATCAGATGAAGATAACATTGAGACGAGGCTACACACATGAGCTTGTTAGTTTTGAGAACTTTGGTGCAGATGTGACGACTTCAGAAAATACATTAAAAACTGGATATGCAACAGCAGCTGGTAGTACAATTTTTCCAATCGAAGGTAATACATTCCGTAGTGCGACTCACTATTCTCAGTAATGGTGCACAAGGTAAAATAGGGTCAAATACCATCAAAAACGAGCTCTTA
>DDNL01000035.1 GCA_002341165.1 Shewanellaceae bacterium UBA2521 | reverse complement strand
AGGTAAAAAAATAGGTTATTTGAGGGTTCAGGGGTTTCCTGACTATGATCAAGATTATCTTCGTGGCTTAGTGCATGTCATGGAAGGTTTAACGGATAAAGATGCCTTGGTTATTGATGTGCGCCTCAATGGTGGCGGTTCTGATAGAGGTGCTATTGCTCTAGCCGAACGGTTTATGAATTGGGATACCATTGAACATTCAAGAACGAATGAAATCGATTATGTAACCGTGAAAACCTTTAAAGATGGTGCTCTGGATGAAGGTAAGCCTTATGTCGTGCATAAAACCGAGTCTACCCATTTTCATAAACCTGTTATTGTTTTAACCTCGCCTACAACGATCAGTGCTGGTGATCAGTTTGTTGTGGCCATAAAGCGTTTGGTACCTGATGCGATACGTGTAGGACGTAAAACATCTTCTTTTTATTCAGATGTATTGGCTCGTAAGTTGCCCAATGGTATGGAATACGAAATGAGTAATGAAGACTTTTATCTTAACGGTGCTTCTTTAGAAAGAGATGAAAATAATAAGACTAAAGGTATTGAGCCAGATTACTATACAAAAGGCCAAACCTTTGAAAACTACTATTCACAAGACAACCCTTCATTTAATAAAGCACTTGAGCTTATAAAAGAGAAACTTGCTGCAAAATAAGTGAATTTTTCTTTTTGAATTTAAAAGATATTACCTTTGTTGTAGCCTCTCTAATGAGGCTACGTTTAGTTTTTAATCTCAAATACTCATACCCATTTCAAATCCCACTTTAAATTCTGCAAGCTGTCCTTTGTAGTATGATTTATTCACAGTGTTATAGAGCTGTTGTCCGAATTTTTCCGCTTGCTCGATGACTATAGGGTCGTTGATATGGGTAGAGCGTAGGGTAGAGCGGTAGCGTTTGTGGCTGAGCGCAGCTCTGTTGCTAGAGATGAAAGATAAAGCAGATACAGGCATGTAAAAAGGCACTCTGCAAGAGAGTGCCTTGACTGAAAAGAAAATAGCTATGCTATGTTTCTCTATGTTTCTTTATATTTCTTTATGATACGACTTGATGCGTTTGCGTATGTTGATACAGTTGATGTATACGATCATAGGTTGTTGCATCCAAGCTCTGGTTGATTGAACTACCTTCTCCTTCGAGAGGTGACTCGAAAGCGCTCATTTCATGTATCAATTGATCTACTGCTGTGTCAGCTAAGACAACCTGCTCTTTATCTGTCTCTTTGAGTACGATTTGCGCACGGTTTCCATCGAAATAATCCTCAAGGGTAAGCGTGCCTACAGACTCAAATTGAGCTTGCTTTGAGGTCTCTTGTGCAGGTGTGCGTGCTGTATATAAGACTAAGTCATTATCTAGTTTTTTATACCACACTTGATCCCAGTTTAAGCCATCGAAGACGATTTGGTCATGTGCCTCAATCTGGCAAATTCTATTGCTGATCAGGTTTTCATTCACGATAAATCTGTCTATTCCAGCACCGCCATCGATGACATTTTGATAACCTCCGAGATGAAATTCATCACGACCCATGCCACCTTCAATATGGTTATGTTGTGATGAGCTTTCTAGAATAAAGCGATCATCGCCTTCACCGCCTTTTATGATTGAGTAATGGCTCCATACAGTGATTGTATCATTGCCTTGGCCACCATCAATATTGTTATAGTTACCAAAGACACGTGCGATGTCGTTACCTTCAGCAAGACATACGTGGTTATGATGCCCAATAGTCACGCTATAATCTTGACCTGTTCCTGTATTGACACGATTAAATTGACCTGTGACCACAACGTAGTCGTTGCCGCTATCAGTATGAATCATGCCTCCTTGACCGAAAACAAAGGCGCGATCGTTTCCTTCACCCATATTCACCGTATTGAGTCGACCTGCAACAATAGCCGAATCATCGCCACGACCACCAAAGAAGGTGTTTTCTCTGCCTAATAAGACGGCATGGTCGTTACCTTCTCCGCCTGAGAAGAGGTTAGAGGTACCAATAGAGTAATAGGCATCATCGCCACGACCACCCCAATGGTTGTTGTTATCACCTAGATAAGCACCCAAATCATCGCCATCTCCAGACCAGTTGAAGTTGTAGTTAGAGAGTGCAACATGTAAATCGCCATCTGCTTTGAGATAACCACTATTGAGCAGAAAATCATAAGTGCTCTCTTGCATATGCAAGACATCTTTTATCAAGTCCTTTTTAAGGCCTTGCCACTTCTCTGTTAATTTACGTCCATCTTTAAGATGAGCAAATAAATTGAATAGGTTTTTGATATGCAAAGAATTGAAGCCAAATTCTTGCTCTGGCTCTTGTTCATACGATGAGACTTGCGTGTTGCTTGTGTCATTTTCCTCTGAAACGGTAGGTCTGTCTTCTTTGATGAATCCGTGCGTTGTCATAAAGTCCGTGACGCCTGCTTGACCCAGACTTAAGCTTGCTTTGAATTGCTCTAATAGTTTTTCCAGATCGGTGAATGCATCGAGCTTCTCTCCGACAAACTCTTTGAATATATCGAGGAGATCTTGCAACATCTTCTCAGTATCAATAGGTTCGCCTGTTCTTGATACAATGCGACCTGCTTCGGTGTAATCCACATTGAGGAGATCGGCAAGCGTGATATCAGCACCGACATGACTAAAGCGTTGCATCAACTGATTTTTGAGCTGGCGCGGTAAATCAGTAGGTGTGTAAGTAAAAGTGGTTGCAGGTAAACCATCTGCGGTAAATTGCTCAGTGAAAAGACCAAAGATAGAGCCTATGTTGGTATCGAGCAAAGCTTGTATATGATCGCCGAAGATGAAATTAGCTTGGCCTGTCGTGACTTGGATATCGCCACCTTGACCTCCTACACCGATGTTGATAGCAATAGATGCGAGCATGTCTTTCATACGTTCTAAGCGCGACTGTTGCATAGTGTGATGAGAAGCACCAGCGCCTGTAAGCCATTGGTTAAACGACTTATTCATGGTGGCTTCAATATCATATTTTAAACCTCGAGCACTGCGATCATGCGTCGTATTGATCTCGGTTAAGTGGCTGTAATCCACATCACTGCTGTGATCAAGTCCTGCATAGTTTTGTACATATTGCTGTGCTCCTGCCAGATTCCACTGTGCATCTTGCTGTGCAATATAATCAGCTCCAAGTCCTGTAGAAGCGACTTGCTCAAGCGCTTGCTCACTTTGTAGTAAGTGACCAAAAGGATTCACAAGGGGAGGAGTTGGAATCGTTTGATCCATCATGATCATAAGATCATTACTGCGTCCATGGTTAAAGATGACATTATGCTGTCCAATCGTCACTTCTACACCTTCAAACGCTTGATAGCCTGAGATATCGATACTATGTGTGCTGTCTCCATCACCAAAGTGAACGATAGCATTATGATCTCCAAAAGAGATGGCTTTCATGCCTCCGATACCTTGTTTCCACGCTAGGTTATAGTTACCCATATCAACAATGTTAGATTCTCCATCATTGACACTGATGTGGACGTTGCCCGTTGTTTTAAAACTTGTGGCATGTTCAGGCTGCGTCTTATAAAAAGAACCATGCTCTTCAAAAACATGAGCCTGATGCGTGTCTTTCATCGCATTCTTCATCGCACCATGGAGCGTCTGGTCTTGTTTATCTAACCCTATGTGCTGACGTTGTATTTCATATTGTGCAACCCCCTGACGTACGAGCACATCATTGGCTAAAAGTCTGCCATGTTTGTCCCAGCTGTAGGTGACTTTTTGGCTTGAGTCTTTCATGATAGGTGTTGCATCGTGAGCGTAGATACTTGCTTTTTGACCTGTACTATCGACACTTACTTGAATACGACGTGCTGCAACACGTGTATCAAAACCTTGTGCTTTGAGGTGTCTGATAAAGTCTTGAGCAAAACCACGAGGTGAGTCTTGTGCAACCAAAGAACAACCCACTAAACTGATGTGTTCAGGCTGACCTTGAATCTGTTTTACTTTGAGTTCCTTGTTGAGTTTTTGGACGAGCTGCGCCAGTTCTTGTGCATTATGATGGCTAAACTTAGTATTTTTGCCTTGGCTATTTTTTTGATAACCATGACCTACCAGTTGCCAACGTACACGACCATGAATTTGATGTAAATCGCCATGTATCACACGATATGTGCCTTGTGCATCCATTTGAATGAGCACGCTGTTTTCGGCATGCTTACCGGTAAGATAAGCTGCGCCCTGAGCAATATGTGCGTCATCTTCAGTTTGGATGATGATTTGACTATCGAACTGAGAAGAGCTCGGCTCTATATCAAGAGGGACTTCAGCTTGCTGCCAAAGTTCCAGAGGCTGCTCCAGAGCTGGAGTATCTTCTGTTCCATCATAAGCGATAGGTTGTGTATATTCTGAATCATGGTCAAAGACTTCATCTCGCGTAGCATAGAGCTCTTGTACTTCTGAAGGCCCATGATCGGGGACTTGTTCTAAGTTTTCGATTTGTCTTATCAGTTCTTCTTCACTTATGGGTTGTACCTGTTCTTGTTGCTGTTCTTGTTTTAGCTGTTCTTCCTGTGCTGCTTGTTGTTTGAGAAGCAATAGGTTTTGCTCTCTTTGTTTTATAGAGCGATCTTGCTCTATGAGTAATGTGATGGCATTAAAGAACTTGTCATCATGATAAGGGTTGCTCAATGCTGATGCTGTGGCATCGAGTTCTCTTTGTTGCTTGATGGTTTTGACCTCACGCTCTCGCAGTTCTATCATACGATCGATTTCGGCGATTCTTGCTTCTATGTCTGCGACGGTCTCAGGCTTGCTCCTCACTTGTTCGCGGGTTTGTTTTAGCTGTGTAGGTTTGAGTATATTCTCAGGTAATTCAGGATAGAGTGCATTGAGGTCGGGGTAAAGTTGCTTATACTTAGACTTCTGCTGGACTATCTTCGTATCTAATTGACTAATTTTATCTTGCAACTGAACGCGTTGTGCTTCAATGTGCTCAACTTGAGAAGTGGTTGTTTCTTTTTCTTGTTGCTGAGCATGGTACATCATGTTCATATTGTGTTGCACAATAGGACTTGCTGCTTTGATGGTTTCAATATCCTTGAGTACCACGGCAATGGCCTGCAAGGTCGTGGGTTTAAAATGTTGCTTTAAACTCGCATTGTGCTCAAAGACCTGTTGTAGTTGTACCAAGGCATTGTGCAGATCAAAAAGTTTGCTACAAGCTTCATGAGCCTGATCCAGTTTAAATATATCACTTTTGTAGTTACGTAAATGCTTGAGGCTTGCTCCTAAGGTTTTCAGTTCATCAGGTGTGCCGACAAATTCAAAGATCTTTTCAAGCTTATTGATTTCAGGATACAGTGCCAGAGAAAGTTGATGTGTATGCTGTTTAAGTTGCGCATGATAAATAGCTCGATTGACTTCTCTACTTTTTACAAAGTGTTCTAAGTTGATAGCATCAGGACTGAGATGATTTTTCAGATAGGCAACAATTCTTTGAGTGCTTCGCGAGAAATTACTCAGATCCAGGTTGTTTAAAGACTCAATGAGTTCCTCTTGATCGGACTCTTTATTATAGGTTTCCAATGTCCTCTTTAAATTATTAGGTTTGTTTGCACCATAAGTTTCCTGTACGGCTCTTCTCCAATAATCAAGAGCATCATATTTATGTCCTATTATGATGTTCCATAAATTACCCTGCATGGTATGACTGATGATGTTATTGATCGCGATAGATTGTGCATCACCCAGAGAAAACTCTAAGTTTTTCTGCAACCAGTCTCGCTGTTGCATGATCTGCTGAAACTCATGATTCTGTATCTTGTGGATAGGTGCCATGAGTTGGTCAAGAATAAGAGACTGTGTTGCTTGTTTGATAGGTTTCATCTCTTTTTGAGCTAGATGCTCGATCAATGCTAACTCAACCTGTTGTATATTATGCTCAATACCTTGTTCGGTTAAGATTTTATCGCTATGAGGTCGAAGCTGCTCTGCAAGTTTGTATACAGCTTCAGTAAGTAAGATTTCCTTCAATGATTCATGTGCAGCACGATATAAGTTTTTGAGATCTTGATTTTTCTCATGGGTGAGAGGCTTGAACTTGATAAGATTTTGGGTATCAGGGTAGACCTCATAAAAAGCAGTTGCATTGACGTCCTGCTTATTTCTTGAATTGATTTTAACTCTGACTTCACCTAGTTGTGTCATTACAGATTTCTTTTTCAATAAAAGCTGATTGAAGAAAGCTTTTTGAGACAAAGAGAAATTATTGGAATGATTTGCATTAAAATTCTCTTGCCATGATGTGACTGTACTATGTAGAAGTGTGCCTAATTCTTTTGTTTTTTTGCCTTGCTCTCCTGTTAAATTTTTATGTTCTAGGAAGTGAGCAATATAAGTTAAGTGGGCACAATCATTAATTTGCTCCATGATAGATGCCGATGTATGTTCCTTCTGTGCTTCACCTTGTTTTGGCGTAACGCTCTCGACAAGATGTCTTATCGTGTTAGAGGGCATTAAGTTTTTAAAACAAGCCAAGACAGCAGAATCGAGAAGGAGTGTTTGTACTCTTTGTGTATCAACTTTCGTCACCTCGGTACTATGGTGGTTACCAAGTCGATCTTTAACACGCTGTAATTGGTTCGACGCTCTTTGACTAAACAAGCTTGCTTGTTTTTTCAAACCGCTTATTTTTGATTTCAGTGCTCTGTCATTGTCCTTACCGTAAGGCGTTAAATGCAAGCCTTCAGCTCTGTAAGGTTGACGTGCTGAAGACATCCATGCTGGTGGAGCAGACGTGTGGGTAGGATTGGTATCAGCTTGCGATGGATAAAGATGCTCGTAAATATCGTCTTGATGGCGTGAGCGATGTCGATGCGATGGTTGAAGACGGTTCACAGCATCGATACCTTCCTGTATAACATCTTGATGGTGTGGCTTGATCTGAACTTGCTCTTCATATACGGGTGGAATTTTAGGTATTTCTTGATCACTGATTTTTACGTGTGGCGGTAAACTTGCCTGTGTTTCAGGATTCAAACCACTACCTTGCGCTGCTTGATGCTGTGTTTTGTTTTGAGGATTCAGAGCTAAACTTTTAGCCGAAGTCTGAGCTTGCTGAAGTTGATCTGTGGCTTGATCGTGTAGGGCATTGACTTGCCTCTTATGTTCGTTGACCTGTTGATGTAGCTTTTTCGCATTTTGGCGGGCATCTTGCTTCATCTCATCTGCTTGCTCTGCTCGACGCTGTGCTCTTTCATGCTGTGTTTGAGCTTTGTGGTCGGCTGTTTGATAAGCTTGGTATGCATTATCTACATGTTGCATACTTTCCTTTTGCGCATCCTGTGTTGCTTGATGCTGAGCATTGAGGTGATCATTGATTTCACTTAATTTCTTCTTCACATCCGTTTGCATGATCTCAAAATCATCTTGAGCTGTTTCGAACAAGTGTTTCTTTAAACTTGCTTGGAATGCGTTAGAACGTAAATAAGTAGGTTGATCTGGATGGTCTAATTGCTCAAATTTTTGCGCAACCTGACTCAGGTGCTGCTTGAAAGCTTCTGCTTCTTTCTTCACTTTATCTGGAATATCTGTGGTGTGACGCAGCGCATGCTCATCTGTACTTTCTGCTTGCATACGTATCCGATCAATCTCTTTTTTCTGAGTTTCTTTGCTCTTGCTCAGTTCCTGTTGGTATTGCTGATATTGACTTTGATCTGATGTAATGTGCTGCTCTACTTGAGCTGTATTGGTATGCTGATTTAGGCTGTGATCTGGCATATCGGCATTATGTTCAAGCTCATGATAATCAGCCCCGACATCTGGAGCTTCATACGCTTGTAATGTGGTTGGTCTGCCTGAAAAGTTCTGCTGGAGCTGTGCAGCAGGTTGAGATGAAACTGAGTCTGTTGAGACCTGAAATCCACCTAGTTTTTCTGCTTGCTTCACATCGATAGCACTGCGTCCTTGAATGAACCCCGATGTATTGGCTTCATCACCATGGACAAAATAACTGATGGCTTCATTTGCGATAAGGCTGGCGCCGGTTTGACCAGCTTGAGAAAGTAAGCTTGAAAGCATTTGTCCCAAAGAAGAGGTCGGAGAAAGGTTGAGACTATAGTAGTCGCCTTGTCCTACTTTGATGGAGATATTGCACTTACCATATATACTGCTGATTGTGGTTCCGTTTCCAACATGTAAATCAAAGTTGAAATCACCTTTGCTTAGATGAACATGCGTACCGTCACCAAAGTGGCTGTTGATTTGTGCATCACCTATTGCGCCATAAACCGAGGTGCCACGGCCGACTTTGGTGTTGATGTTGAATTTACCATATTGTGCCGTAACACTTAACCCATCACCTATTACGGTGTTGACGTTTTCTTTCCCTTGAGCGATGCTCACTTGCGTATCGTCACCTATTTTAGTGATGATATTGGCTTCTCCTGATACACCATAATAACTCGATTTGGAGCCTACTTTGGTGATGATATTGCCTCGGCCTCGTGCTAAAACAGCATGGGTACCATCACCCACTTTGGTGACGCTATTGAGATCACCCCACGCGCCGACGTAACTGTCCCCATCATGAATATGATTGATGAGATTGATATCACCTTTTACCACGGCCAAGCCTTGACCGATACCTACTTTACTGATGATGTTGGCTTTACCTTGAGCAAAAGCATATTGATCACTTTGGCTGCGATTGATTTGAGTGAATACATTGGCTTCTCCCCATCCACCAGCAATGAAGGTACCATCACCCAATTGTGTCACTACATTTGCTTTGCCTACTGTTAAACCTATGGTGAGATCATCACCGATATGTGTCATCAAGTTACCTGTTTCAGAGAACAACAGACCAATATGCGCACCATCGCCTATTTTAGTGAATGCATTGGCTTCACCTCCTACAACCGCGGCTGTAGTGCCTTGTCCTACATGGTTGATCATATTGAGTTCGCCAGCTGCTGCAACCGCCATGGTGCCATCACCTACTTTAGTGATGAGATTTGCCTGAGCTATGCTTACGGCTGCGGTGAGTCCATGACCAATATGATTCATGACGTTGGCATCACTTAACATGAGACTTACGGCTTTTCCGTTACCAACGCGTGTCATGATATTGGTTTCACCAGCCATAACAGCTCCTGTGATTCCTCTATTGGATCGCGTTAAATCGATATGGGTGAGAACGTTACCTTCACCCAGAAGTAAAGCTAGCGCTTTATCTTTGCCGACTTTAGTGAAAATATTGGCTTCGGCTGCCATCACAGCAAAAGCATCGCCTTCTCCCCATTGAGTGATAATGTTTGCTTCGGCAAGCATGGCTGCCAATAAGTTACCTTGACCTATTCGGGTTAAGGCATTACCTTCACCTAACATCACGGCTTTCGTATTGCCATCACCTATTTGTGTCATGATATTCGCTTCAGCAAGCATGGCTGCGAAGGTATCACCGTCACCGATTTTGGTGAAGAGATTGGCAATGCCTCCCATGATGGCAAAGTCGTGACCTGTTTCAAAACGGTTGAAGATGTTACCGCCACCGGCCATGATCACCGTTGCTTTACCTTTACCCACTTTATTGAATATATTTCCTGGCGCTGCCATCAGTGCTTTAGTGGCACCATGACCCAAATGATTCATGATATTGCCCAGACTAAAGAGTGCGACAGAAGCAGAGCCGTTACCTATTTTATTGATGAGGTTACCTCCACCAAGAAATACACCTCGGGTTGAGCCTTTGCCGATATGATTCAACACATTAATCCCGCCACCTAATAGCGCGTCTACTTCACCATGCGCTAATTTAGTGATGATATTAGCGCCGCCTAGTCCAACAATGCGCGTTGTGGATCGGTTAAGATTGGGTGAGATCTGAGTGACGACATTGCCTGCACCAAACAAAGCAGCGTCGAGATTGCCTGAGCCTTTTTGATTTAAGATATTGGCACCACCTGCCATAATGGTTTTGAGTGCACCGTAGCCAATGAGGGTATTGATATTAAACCCTCCAGCTGTATACCAACTGTGATCGCCATCACCGATATGGATGTGGCTATTGAATCCACCTAGTTGCTTTATATCTTCTGATCCATCACCGATGTGCACAGACACATTACCTAGTGCTGCAAGAACTGCCTTGAATGCACCTGCACCGTTTCGTAAAATAAAGTTTGCAGCAGATGCGGTGTATATATCGGTTTGACCTTCTTCCACTTCATTGACCAGTACATTAACCAATCCTGCCTGAGTCACTTTAAATTGACCGCTCTGACCTGTTTTATGTATCACATTACCAGCACCCAAACCTTCAAACGATGTATCACCATATAAAGAGCTGTGTTCAATAATATTGGCAACTCCCGCACCTTTAAAATCGACATCGCCTTCTGTAATAGAAGATCGAATGACATTCGCCGCGCCTTCTCCTTCGAAGAAAACATGACCTTGTGCTTGATCAGAAAATACATGTTGGTTTTTGCTATGACTTATGATGTCAACTTCACGTAAATAAGTGTGCTCAACATCAGTTTGATAATGGAGCTGAGAACATAAAGGTTGATCTTGAGATATGATTTTCTGGTAGCCATGTTCTGCGTCGAACGGAACTTTCGTGATCTCATCTAGGTGATGACCTGCTTTGGTATATCCGGTTGCATAGTATTCTAAGGCATGGGTTTTAGGCGCATTACGTAGTTTGATTTGAACAACAGAAGTTTTACCATCGACATATTCACCGAAAACATAAGTATCAAGCTGGCTATGCTTTTGAGCTTGCACGGTTTGTCCTGTTTGGCTTAATTGTGCATGCTTGAGTTGCATATCTAAAGTATCTATATCAAGGCCTTCGACGGCGACCCATTGATTCTCGGTTAAGCCTTCAGTCACACCTTCAATAGTGAGAGACTTCTGATGCTTGAACTCGACATTGCGAAGCTCAAAAGCATCTGCTTGCGTGATGGTTTTAAACTGTAGTGGTTCAAGGCTGTCCTGCTCGTGGAGTGAAGCAATTGTTTTTTGATGTTCTTGTTTTGTTTCTGCTTTATGCCAAGCACGCATGTCGTAGCTCAACGCACCTGTTGGACTTTGATTGTGTAAATCTAATTGCACCACTTTTGTGTATTGGTGATCGTAGAAAGCAAAAAAGTATCGGTGTGGGTGCTGTATTGAAGCTATAGCTTGAACCTGAAGAGGTTGCTTGATTCCTTTTCTCTGAATTGTGGCTTGCGTGAGCTCAATTTGGCTTGCATCAGCTGTATTAGATATCATCCATTGATCATCATGATTTACTCTGTTGCCACTGGCACCGGCAAAATGTGCATCGGTCATAGGGCTTTGAAGTACATGACGCAACTCAAGCGTATCTGAAAGTGCATGTGCTTTATATTGATGGCTGTTTTCTGTATGCGCTGTGTAATGAATATGACTCAGTAGCGGATCTTTGGAGTGTATCGGTTGATATCCATTATATATCGAGCACTCTTCATTTTGAAGGTTGGCGCGATAATCTCCTGGTTTGAGCCAAGTTCGAGTATAAGAAATGAGCTCATGAGTTTTAGGATCATTATATAAGGTCACTTCGGTGATCTGGGTGATGTGGTTGCGATATAAGCTATACACAAAAGTATGAGGCTTTACACGAGACTTTTGCGCAGTCACTTCTTGAGAGGAATCAATAAAACCTTTCACTGTTGCATTGCCAAACTCAATTTGATCGGCTTGAATATAAAGCCCTGTATGTTTTTCTATGCTTCTCAAGCTTTCTTGAACACCTGTAAAAGTATGTTGCTTGGTCTCACTCAAATGCAGATCTTGCAGTGAAGCAGTACGTTCTGATGCAGGTATTTCGCGATACCTTGCATCGTGTCTTGGGTTAATAGATGCAATATCTTCATCATTTATCTGATCTGTCTCCCAAGAACTCCATGCATAATTGAGCTCTTTCTTGACGGTGTTGGGCTGTAGAACCACTTCATGAACTAGCGTATGAGTTTTATGTTTCTCAATAAAAAAATAAGTTTTATCGTCAAACTGAGCGGGAATAGCTTGTAAAACAACAGGTGTGTGTCCTTCACGGTAGTATGTTGCTTGAGTGAGCTTAAGATTTTCTATAGGAATAGCTTGAGCATTATCTAAACCTGCATGATATACATCATGAGTTTGATCGGAACGCACAATCGAGTTATAACCTCCTATACCTTTAAAAGAGATATCACCATGCGCCACATTTGAAACAATGGATTGATAAGCGGCTCCTTCTTTAATATGTATATCACCTTGGCTATCTTGGTAAGATGAACCTTTGATATGAATGCGTGTTACTTCATTGGCAAGGCTGCCACCTTGAACTATGATGTCGCCCTGAAGACCATCTCGCTTAATCGTGTTATGGCCTGTAACACCGGAAAATTCGATATGTCCTGTATCACCTTGATGATTGATCTCGGCTATGCCACTTGCAGTGGTGACATCCACATCGCCTGAGCCTGTTTTGTTGAGCTCAAGTTTACCTGCACCACCTTGCACGGTCAGCTTACCTTCAGAATCGACTACTTTTAATAAGCCAGCACCGGCTTTGATGAGGTCGTCACCCGTGCCTGAAAACACTTCGGTTTCCAGAGAGCCGACATAAATTTTATCATTACCCCCTTTGGCATCGATATGACCACCAAAGCCATAGGCAAAAATAGTATTATCTTGATCATCGGCTTCATATTGGCCTGTAATAAGATATTCAGCACTTCTTTTGGTACCTGTAAAAAAGTGACTTATGTCTCTATTAAACTCGCGTCCCATATTTTTCTTCCTTATTTTTATTTAGAATTTATATTTTAAAAAATTGAATTGTTTTGAGATTACTTTGAGGTGATCGCACTCGAATAGCTGACACTTGTTGACCTTTCCAAGGTAAAAGTACTCTATGTCTTAAATCTCGAATGATATATTGGGCATGTCCAAACGGAGCAAGCATTTCAGGTACAAACAAATGTGTTCCTGACTGCCATTCATCAGGCTTTATATCTCTCTTGAGTTCGAGTAGCTCTTCTTGTACTGAGCTGGATACAAAGGCCCAATTGCAAAAACCTATGGGTCTATTTTGACTGTCTTCATAATAGCTAAATTGATTTAGTTCGATAGATGGCAAGATGCGTGGTAGCCATTCACCAATATGATATTTTTGATGTAAAGGAGAGTATTGACTTAGAATGAGCACTTGGCGTAGTACGTAATTGGCATCAGGCTTCATACTTAGTTTATTGCTTTTAAAGCTCATTATTTCATTTAGTTTATAGATAGGAAAAATTTATATTTGTATTTCTAGTTATAATTTGCAACACAAAAGTGTTTTTTTACTAAAAATAAACTTTTTAAAAATAAAAATTAAAATTAAAAGACGAATAATGTTTTTTTGTTTTCATTTTATTTATTTTTATCACAGTTTTTACAGTATCTTTTTTTAAAAATCGGCAAGATATATATAAGGAAGATATATATAAAATAATTAAAAGGGTATGTGTTAAAAAAGGTATTTGCTGGAAGTATTATCAATTTTATCAGTTCTTCGATGACATCGCCCGCTATGGCTGTGGTGCACTTAGTTTATGAAATAAACAAAACCTAAGAAAATTAAGACACTCTATATTTAGCTTTGTTATTCTCTAAACTAAAATGAAAAAAAGCCCATTTAATGGGCTTTTTTTATTTCCTTCAGTGTGAAATAGGTTATTTCAATCTATAACGCAACAGGAATTTCAATCACATTTTTGTAGTGTTGCATTAATGCCTTTTTGACTTCGGCGCTACCTGCAACAAGCTTAATCATGTTTTGTGATTCAATTTCTTGCTGTGCTACTTTGAGTAAAGCTTGGGTGTCGATATGGGAAACGATATCCTTTTGTTTTTTTATCTCTGCCGCACTGATGTGATGTGTGTAGTTGTTACTGAGACGTTGTAGTTTCTGGAGAGGGCTCTCTATATCTAAGACATCCGATTCAAAGTAGGACGATTTAAGTTGTTTGAGCTCTTTTTCCGAGATGGCTTGTTTTTGATACGCTTCAAGTTCAAGCAGAATTTCTTGTAATGCCGGAACAGCGTGCTGCATAGCCACTTGTGTTTGGACTTTGAAAGAACCTGTCATCATCTGATGAGAAAAAGAGCTTGAGATACCGTAAGTGTAACCTTTATCTTCACGTAGGTTTTGATTCAGGCGACTGTTAAAGTTACCACCGAGTGTGTAGTTCATTAAGTTTTTGATGAGCGATTGATCATCAAGACGAAAAGCCGTATCAAGGCGACCGACCAAAATATGTGCTTTTTTTGCATAGTGTGTTTCAACAAAATAGATAGGTTGCGTAGAAGAGGTCTTTGCATCTAAGGATTCTGAAAATGGTTTATGCGTTTCCGTTTTATGCCATGTATTGAGAAACTTGAGTTGAGATTCCAGAGTAGACTGAGGTGCATCAGAGTAAACCGTAACATGCAAGTTACTGTTGACCCACATCTTATCATAATAATCTTGAATATCTTGAATGCTTATCTGTTTTACAGCCTCAACCGACGATGGATAAAGTTGTGCAAAGGGATGCGATGTGCCATACAGAAGTTTTTGAAAAGCGTGCTGGACTTTTTGACCATCATCTTGCTTTCTATGACCAATAGAAGCGATTAAATCTGTTTGATGGCGTTTGAGTTCTTCTGCTTCAAACAGAGGTTGCGTTAATGCCTCTTCCAAAATAGCTAAGGTTTCATCAAGATATTTTGTCAGCGTCATGACTTGAATTGTCGCACCATTTTGGTGTGTTTGCATGTGAATAGATGAAGAAAGCATATCTAAATCATGAGATAACTTTTGCGCTGAACGTTTTTGTGTTGCTTGAAAAAGCATACGTTGTGCTAGGGCTTCAATACCTGCATGTTCGATATTTTTCAGAGAAGGTGTTTTCTTTAAGTGGATTTGAATATATGTAATAGGTAATGATGGATCCTCAATACCTAGTATCTTGCGATCTTTGCTTAATTGCCCTTCCCAGAATTGAGCTAGAGTATAAGGTTCAGCTGTTTGCACTTCAGGCATAACACTGCGATCAAATGTATCTTGAATGTTAGGCTGCACGACTTTCTTGGGTGAGGCATGTTGCGCTTGATGGACGATGTTCTTGGTATTAGACCAAGTAAAGTTATGTCCTGCGCTGAGTTGTTTTGCTTGTTGAGGTACAGTACTTACAATCACCATATGCTTGTTTTGAATATACTTTTTATGAACACGGCGTAGATCGTCTAGAGTTACACTTTGAAATAAGCGTTGCGTATTTGATAATGCAGGTTCAATCTTTCCTTGAACTGCTTGCAAAGTGGACAGTGTATTGGCTTGGCTAGACACATAAATAGATTGGTGTGCTTGATCCATTTCTAGCGCTGCACGTACGCGTTTGAAATCATCTTTTTGGATATTAAACCGATCAAAGTCGTTCAATGCTTGGCGTATATCTTGTTCCAATTTTTTGAGCTGAGGCTCAGTTTTAGGATTAGCTGCGGCATAAACATTTAAAGTACACAGCAGCTCTAAACAGTTATGTGAGATACCCATAGATAAGACACGCTTAGGCTTGACGAATTGAGTATAAAACAAAGAATGTTTACCTGATTGAAGGAGATAGCTCAGTACGCTCAAAGCTATAGCATCGCCTTTTTTTTCTAGGTTATGTGGCTCTGGAATGAGGGTTGGAGTTTCCATGTTAAGTAGTGGCACATGAATGCGATCTTCGATAGTCACGTAGCGATCTTGGGTGATCTCAAACCATTTTGGTTGAGGACGCTTAGGCGTTTTGCCTCGCGGTATTGAGCCAAAATATTGGTCAACCCATTGGAGCACATCTGCTTCATTAAATTGGCCCGCAATGGTGAGTGTTGCATTTTGTGGACCGTACCAATCTTTAAAAAAAGCACGTACATCATCAAGTTGTATTGATTTAATGTCTTCAACCTCACCTATGACTGTTCTTGAGTAGGGATGATCTGCGGGGTAGAGAGATTTGAGCATCACTTCATGCGTGCGGCCATAAGGTTGTTCTAATCTTTGTATACGCTCATTGAGTACAACTTCAATTTGATTATCGAGGTTTTTTTGTGTGAGCTGAGGAAGTAAAAATCCCATACGATCAGCTTCAAGCCAGAGCATTTTCTTTAAGTGGTTAGCTGGTACTTTTTCATAATAATTGGTGAGATCGTTATCGGTTGTACCATTCATTTTTCCGCCAGCAGATTCAATAATCTCTATGTGTTCATTTGGTTTTACATGCGCAGAACCTTGAAACATCATGTGTTCGAAAAGATGAGCAAATCCAGATTGGCCAGGTTGCTCGACTGCAGATCCAACATGATATTTTACATTGACATAAGCAGTTTGAATGCTGTTATCGGGTACCAACAACAGGGTAAGGCCATTGTCGAGTTGATATTTTTTATAATGAATACTGTATGCTTCAGATTGTTCTGTGTGACTTGCATCATGCACGAGCTTGATGCGTTGTGGTAAAGGATGCTCCAAGTTTTGACAAGCAGATAAAGTAAAGAGAGTCAAAAGAGCGAGTATTTTTTTTTGGGTGTTGATCATAAAATAAAACTCATTTAAATAGAAAAAAGAGAATAAGTGATAATGGTCATAGAGCCTATTTTGTTATAGGTTTTTATTGTTGAGCGTTGTAAAGAGGAGGCTCTGAGTCATTATCAGTACTTCAAGTTGAACACTTTAAGTTAGACTGCTTTGATGGTATAAATATGCAGTAGAACTATTTATAAATTTTCAATGTACATCACGCTGACTTAGATATTATTGTTTTAAAATATATTTTTAGCATGAAATAACGCCTGTTTTTTTAACACTAAATAACATTGAAGTCAAATTGACCTACTTCAAGTCATGCATGTTTTATAGATGAGTATCTCAGATCTAGGGTCTACTTAGATGCTTTGAGTATAAATGAAATGAATAAGGCTTGATATGATCAACAGAATGAGTTGTATGCGATATGTAATGCTTTTATCTGTATAGATAGGTAGCTTTGAGGCTTGCGTAAAATGCCTATTGGAGAAGTAGGTCGTGAATGTTTACGAGGTGCGTTTGTGACGGGAATGGAATCAAAGTGCAGCTTGATCTTGTAGGATGATCATTGAGTTTGTATGCTTTACTCATGCAGTCAGAATCTACAGTTATATTTGGATAGCAGATCACTTATATAATGGATTGAAATAGAGAACAAAGGATTGGAGTTATGTATATCAGGATATTAGCTCATCTAGTATTGTTGCTGATCAGTAGCTCTGCTTGTGCGAGCATACAAGCTGCGCAGAAGTTGAGTGTTATGTTAGATTGGAAAGTTAATCCCAATCATGCGGCAATCATTGTTGCTCAGCAACAAGGATTTTTTAAAGAAGAAGGGGTTTCTGTTAAATTATTTGAGCCTCTTGATCCTCTAATGCCTGCGAAATGGGTTGCTACAAATAAATATGACTTGGCTGTAATGCATGGTGATGAGTTTATTGTGAACCAGTCTAAGCACTTACCTCTGATTAAAACCGCCACGCTTATTTCTACACCTTTACATTGCATTTTAACTTTGAAGACGTCTGGTATTAAGACGCTTGATGATTTACAAGGTAAAAATTTAGGCTACGCCTTTCCTCATACAAGAGGTAGCTTTGATTTGATGCTTCATACATCTTCTAAGCCTATCAAAGACATTAAGAAAATATATTTAGGTACCGATCCCATACAAGCCTTGTTAAAAAAAGAGGTTGATGCCATCACCAGTAATTATCGTCATTTTGATAAACATCAGATTAGATTACAAGGCCATGATGTCGTTTTATTTTATCCTGAAGAACACGGCGTACCTAGTCATGATGAATTAATTCTTGTAGCCAATTCAAGCTATTTACAATCTTCAGCTATTCATGCTTTCAATAGGGCCTTAACTCGCTCAGTGGCGTATATGGTCAATTACCCCGATCAGGCTTGGAAGTCGTTCATTTCATATAACTCAAAAAAGCTGAATACTGTAGTGTATCAATCGGCTTGGAATGAAACGATTGCTCGGTTTGCTCATCGTCCCTCGGCGACAGATTTTCATCGCTATAAACAGTATGCAGACTTTTTGCAACAGAAGGGTTTTATTACAAAAAAGCCTTCATTTAAGCAAGCTTTTTTACCGTCACAAAGATAAATTGTTTCATTTTTATAAGCTTATTTTTGCAAGGAAACCCTGATGAATTATCAGCACATGATACATAATCACCAAAATTTATGGGATGCTTATACGAAGCATCCATTGATACAGCAGTTGCTGGCTCAAGCCTTATCTCCCGCCATATTTAAATCTTATTTGATGCAAAGTATGATACCTATTAAAAAATCGTCTGTTTTGTTGTCAGAGCTTAAAAGTAAGACGCATGATCCTATCCAGCGTTATGCGATAGAGCAATATCAAGAAGTGTTTAACTTAGAGCTGACCTGTCATCAAGATTATTTAGCGACACAAGGGTTCACGACTGATGATTTAACAAGAGTTGCTTGGGAAGAAGATACACGAGCATACTGTGATTTTTTAGAAGAAGAAAGTCAAAGTCTCAATATTATCGATTTCTTTATGGCATTATCTCCTAGCGTAATAGGTTATGCTGAGGTGGGTCAAAGAGCGAAACAAGGCTTTGTCACTGCTCATCATGTTTACGGATCTTGGCTTGATCTCTATCAGCACGATGCTTACCAGCTGCAAGCTTCAAAAATTGAAGCCATATTGACGAAAGAACTTATTTGTTTATCTTCTCAAATTCAACCTTTAAATCGAATGGTACATAAATTTAAACGTGCTTGTCAGCTTGAAGTCGGCTTATGTGAACAGTCTTTTTAATATGCGTTTAATCATAGGACATAACTCAGATAAAGAATGCTTTTTATCCTAAAATAGAGCTTAAATCTATTTTTCTATAAATTATCTATATAGTTTCTTGTTTTTACTTATATTATAAGTAAGTGGTTATTAATTTATTATTTCTCTAGAATGCTTATTTCTTTTTAGATAATCTATATGGAAAATATTAATGGATACGCAAATCATCATTCGACCTAACTTACAACTCATTTATGTTTCGAATATTGAAAAGTCGACTTTATTTTATAAAAATATTTTTAATTTAGAGCCTACTTTAGTCACGCCTAGGTATGTTGCATTTTCGGTTATGCCCACAAATGATGAAGTGACTTTTGCATTATGGACTGGAGCAGATTTTCCAGATCGAGAATCAGCACGGTTTTCTGAAATTGGAATTATGTTACGTAACGACAAAGAAGTAGAAAAACTTTATCAATCTTGGAGCACTCGATCTGAAATACATTTTGAACAAGAGATTTATGCGGATGTATTTGGGCTGACTTTTCTTATTCGTGATCCTGATGGTCATATAATTCGTGTTTGCTCGGTGGACTGATAAAAAGTGCCTACAAATAAAAAAGGAATTCACAAAAATATAGTTATTCGTGCTCGTCCAGAAGAATTGTTTGAAGCTCTCACTTCATCAGATCAAATTGTGCAGTATTATCCTGTTTATAAAGTCGAATCGAGTTGGCGTGTTGGAGAACCAGTTATATATCAAGGTTTTTTTCAAGATATTGATTTTGTACATAATGGCTATATAGAAAAATTAATTTTTCCTTATACATATCAATATAAATATTGGTCTGATTATCATGGCACTGAAAATATACTGGATAATTATATATCTATCAGTTATATTATTAAGCCGATTAAGAATGGTTCTCATTTATTTATTAAGCAAAAGAATATCCCTGCGGGAAATTTTTTTAATTATATGAATAAAGTTGGTTGGGATTCATTGCTTAGGTCATTAAAAAAATATATAGAAAGAAAATAATTTATTTAAAAATAGTCAAAATGATTTTTATTTGATCGAATATTTTATGTATTTGCATATCAAATTAAAATTTTTAGAAAAATTATTTTTTCCTCTATATAATAGATTTTAATTTATATTTTACCATTTTTAAATAGATATATTAGAGGTTGTCGTGGTGATTTTAAAAAATAAATATGCTTATCTCGCTTCATGCATTGCATTATGTAGTAGTTCAATTATGGCGCAAGGCCATGTGTCTTCTCAGGAGAGTCCACATCATTTTGATTTAGGTGCTGAAGGTACTATTTTCTCTAAGAAAAAAGAAGATAATCAGATTAATAAATTCCATGAGTGGAAAGCTGAAGCAGATTACACATATAATCTGAATTCAAAAATAGATCTATCTGCTCATGTTGAATACAGCGAAAATAAAATCAGCACTAACCTTAATCCAGACGTAAATAAAGCGCGTTTTGTATCCTCTGAAATCAGTATGTCTTATAATTTTTTACCAACATGGTCTAATGATACAGTCGCTAAGCTTGAATATGCATATGCGTCTGGCGTAAGCATGAAGGACTCAAAAACTTATAAGATTGAAGATAAACTGTCTAAAACCTTTGTTTCAGATATAGGTGATGTGACATTTGGCTTTCAAGGTAACTACGAGAAAGCTTTTTTTGATGAGAGCAAATGGTCTTGGCTAGCTTCTATTAAATGGTCATTTGACAAAGTATGCTTTGAAATTGAAGGTGACGATAACGATATTAATGCGAAGGTTGCTTACGAAATGTTAGACGACTTAACATTAACAGCTAAATATGATCAAACATCAGTGAGTTACCTTTATAGTGAAACAGAGGAAGTCAGTATGGGTCACGACCTGATCGGTTTTGAAGCGGAGTGGAATGCTTCTGAGTCTGTTTCTGTGATGGTAGGGGCTGATTATCTTTATAATGGCGTGACTAGCCTTACGGCGCAAGATGCGGCTGCGGATGCATCAGAAACAGCATTGGCAAAACGTATTGCATTTAATGCTGGGTTCACTGTTCACTTCTAATATGTTTTAAAATCTCATATTAAGGCTTTGTCTGAAGACAAAGCCTTTTTTGTATCAAGCTCTAGTTAGTTTGTAAGTGTTTGCTTGCTAATATAGGCAAGTTCTCTCATGATGGCATGCACAAATGAACTATGAGGATCGGCGTTACCTTTAACGAAAAAAGGCTGGCTATAGGTTGAGTTATTTTTTAACTCAAAACCATGTTCGTGTGCTTGGAGTTGACAAAAAAACTCATTCTTGTCGAGCAATGTACAGGCCACTTTTGCGTGGATTTGTCCTTGCCTAAGAGTAAGACTGCCGAGGTAGCTCCATTGCATTCCATCTGGCGCATCGCGTTTTTTCTCTTTAAACCACTGATCAAAATCCGTACAGTGCTGAGTTGAATTTAGATGCGGTGCCGTGATATCTATAACGGGACATAGTGGCTCTAGCTCAACATCACTTTGCTCTATTTCAAAGCCAAGCTCGCGCGCGATAATCACTAAACTGCGTTGCATGGTTCGGCCTGATAATTCATCACGTATGGCATGTTCTGTTTCATAGGATTGAAGTAATGCAGAGCAAGTTTGATCTGTTGCATCACTGAAGAGTGTATTGAGTGCAGAGCCCTGAAGTCGAATTTGAATATCTTGTGTTGTATCCGCTTGTAATGCGTAGAGCAAAGAAGGTACTGGGTAAGCGAGGCTAATACTTAAATTATAACGCCAGAATACTCTTTTTTTGGTTAAGTTTTGTTGTAAGTGACGATAAAGAGGCAGTGTTGGCGCAACACTTGTGTTATGTGTACTGATTACATGTAATCCATGAGCAAAAGCTTCTGGGTAATAAGGCAGTAGTTGTGCTTGATCTAAAGTATCTATAAAAATAATTTCATCATATTCAGATTGGTTGAGCTGTTCAATGAGCTTGTCTTGATTCCAAGGTTGCTGACACTGTTGAAATTGTTCTTGCCAATGATCGTGTAAAGAGATGCCTTGCATATCTAGCCATATATTGCGTGCATCGGCCAAAGCAATATGATGTAGCGACACACCAAGATGCATCTCAAGATCAGCTTGCTTCTCAAGCAGGTATTGTATCCATAATTGTCCTTGCGTTTCTAAACCAAACAGAATGAGACCCACTTTCTTTTGTGGTGCAGCGCAAGCTTGATGTATCTTTTGCATTGTGGTTTTTACTTGATGGCAAGGTAGCAGCGTCACTAAACTGTAAGCATCTTGATAGAGTGGCTTTGCCATGCGAGACAAAAACCTCGAATAAGTTTTTACATATTGCTCAGCTTGTGTACTCACTAACCCTATCAGTCCAAACTGATCGTCGACAGTGATACTCTCGATAGTATATTCTTGTTGGTGTTGTGATAAGTGCAACATAACATTGTGCTGGTGCTCTTGTGTAATGGCAAGCTCAAGAGTACCTTGATAGCTTTGCCAGTAAGCTAAAACTTCAATACTATGAATGCGTAGCTGTCTGAGCAGCTCTTCAGCAGCAAGGTTGGTGATGAGTTTGAACAGTATCACTTGGGCCATACTGGTGAGAATAGGCTGTGACGCTTCAGAACTGGTTGGAGTAATGATACTGTAATCACTATCAGGCTCAAAGCTTGAGCGTACAGTCATCTGTGTTTCCAATCCTTGCAGAGGTTGTAAAGAACGTTCATGTAAGACAGGACAGCCTAATCGAGCCAATCTATCGGCTTCCGCAAGACTTAAACTGGCCAGCTTTTGTGCATCATGTACACGATGTGGATCGGCATTATAAATGCCCGTTACATCTGTCCAAATATGAACTTGTTCTGCTCGCAATAAACGTGCAATGAGTGTTGCACTGTAATCTGAACCATTGCGTCCCAGTAACAGCGTTTTTCCTTGTGTTGTACTACATATAAAGCCTGTAATGATGAAACGCGTGTGCGGATACTGCTGCTTCATATGCATCAGCTTACTTTGTGATACTTCCTCTAATATAACTGGTGTCGCATGATGCTGTGCTGTAAGAAAAGACCGCGCATCGATGAAGCGTGTTGGAACTTGCATATGGGATAAATGTGCGGCAAGTAAACGTGCCGACCAAACTTCTCCAAAGCTGATGAGGTTTGCTCGTTCATAGACATCGAGTTCTTTTGCATTTAAAAGTTGCTTTAAAGTCTGTAAGTCTGACTGCAGTTGCTGGACTATCTCTTGCTCATAATTTGAAGGTAGCAGAGCTTGGATAAGACTTAATTGTTGATAATAAAGCTTTTGAAGAAGCTCTATCCAAGGCTTTGCGTCATCGTACAAAGAGAGCAGAGTATAGAGTGTATTGGTTGTTTGACCTGATGCAGAAACCACAATGCAATCATGAGGTTGACCTATACGTAGCATAGTTTGAGTTACGCGACGGTAACCATCGGCATCAGCTAAGCTTGATCCGCCAAACTTATGAACATGATGGCGTGACATGAAAAGCTCCTTAAAGGGTTGTTCAATACAAAACTTGCACATTATAAACCAGAACAAGATGAATACATAGCGCTTTCAAATTTTCGATTTTTACTTACATATAGATTTCATAAACAGGTGTTTTTATTACGACTTAAATTGTTTATAATAATGTGTTTTTTTGATTAGTTTGGATGACGATATGAAGTGGAATGGTGATTATATTTGCCCCTATGCAGAGCAAGGTAAAAAACAAGAGCAAGTCAAAAAAATTACTGTTTCTATACCGCTCAAAGTACTTAAGATTTTGACCGATGAAAGAACAAGACGTCAAATTAATAATTTACGTCATGCTACAAACAGTGAGTTAATTTGTGAAGCATTTTTACATGCTTATACAGGGCAGCCTTTACCTTCTGATAGTGATTTAAGTAAAAATAGAATAGATGATATGCCGCAATTAGCAAAAGACTTTGTTGCACGCGTAGATTTAATTTAAATGAGATAGAACATCTGTTTGCTAGATGAATAGACGATGATATAGATGATTTTTTTCATGTCTTACTTTGTTTCAGCTCTACAATAAAAAATGGCTAGTTACATACGATAAAAAAATATGTCTAGCCACTTAGATCAAAGTCAGTTGTTTTAGCACTTTGAGATTGTGTCGTGCTCCATAGTAAAGATATAAATTAGACAGGATGCCTTAATTTTTCTTTAAGATAGGCTTTTAAAATTTTTAAATCATGCACGGTATTTCTAGCTGTATTCTCTATCCATATTAAATGCTTTTTTTCCCACAAAGCGTCCTCTGGGTTTTGGAGCTTTTGGGCGTACTTTTGAATGCGTAAAAGACCTATTGATCCTGCTGCGCCTTTAAGTTGATGAGCCTGCTGGCACAGTTTTACAACTTCATTCTCTTCAGCATAGGTTTGCATCCGCTCTATATATTCTGGAACCAACTCTTCGAAAAGAGCTACACTCTGTAGAAATTTATCATATCCTATGACATCCACGTATTGTTTCAATGTTGAAGTGTCAAGTATTTCTTTTAAAACTAATTGGGTCACGTAACATCCCTCTTAACCTAGATTAAACAAAAAAAAAACATTTAAAACAAATAAATCCTGTATTTGTTTAATTCAACACAGGTCTATGCTTTTTTATCATCATAACAGAAGTAATACAAATAAATGATAAAAAAATGTGAGATATTTTTGGTTATGCTAATTAAAGTAACAAAAAGCTAAAAAATTAAGTTTAATGGTGCTATGATCGAGCCTCTCATAATATTTATTAGTCAGTATAAGTTTATATTGGAGTTATAATATGTCTGTAGCAATGCCAGATGTGACCCGCCAACTAGATGCTTCGGTTGAAGATACTTTAAACTGGGTGGGTATGGAGCGGATAGCTTTACCTTTACAGCTTCAAGCACATGAACATCATGTTTATCCTGTCCATGCGAAAGTGAATGCTTATGTAGATTTGGCGGCTCCTAAAGCCAAAGGCATCCACATGTCTCGTTTATACCTTGCTCTTGATCAATTGACAGAAACAACAGTTACCCCACAGGACTTGATTCAGCTGCTACAAGACTTTATGCAGACGCACTCAGATTTAAGTTGCGCAGCAAAAGCAGAATTTGATTTTGATTTACTGTTGAAACGTCGTTCTTTGCTCAGTGATAAGTCAGGTTGGAAAAGTTACTCTTGTAGCATTGCTGCTGTACACCATCAAGCAAGTACGGATTTACAACTTAAGATTGCTATTCCTTACTCATCGACTTGCCCTTGTTCTGCAGCTTTAGCAAGACAATTGATTCAGCAGGCTTTTGTTGAGCGTTTTTCTGATGACGCACCTTTGAACCAGAAAGATGTTTATGCTTGGCTGGGTACAACGCAGGGTATTGTCGCAACGCCACATAGTCAAAGAAGCGACGCTGAAATTTCGATTACCATTGATCCTAAAATGACTTTTTTTCCTTTTTTATATATCGTCAACCTTGTTGAAGAGGTTTTACAAACCGCTGTACAAACCGCTGTAAAACGTGAAGATGAACAAGAGTTTGCGCGTCTCAATGGTCAAAATTTAATGTTTGTTGAGGATGCAGCGAGAAAGTTGAAGTGTGCTTTAAGCGTAGATTCTATCGTTCAAGACTTTACTGTGCGCGTTGCACATTATGAATCTCTACATGCGCATGATGCAGTGGCGGTTGCACATAAAGATTGATGAGATACCTTGAAACTGTTCATGGAATTATGCCATATTTAGATTACCCAAGAAGATTTAGTTAGAATGTAGTCAATAGGAGTAGAAATGAAAGTTGGTATCATTGGTGCGATGGAGCCTGAAGTTGAACTTTTGCGTAAAACGGTAAAACGTTCTCAGAAAACTAAAGTTGCACATATCGATTTCATTGAAGGCGAGATCCATGGTGTTGAAGTTGTTATTTTGCAGTCTGGTATCGGTAAGGTTAGTGCTGCAATAGGCACAGCTTTGTTGATTAATACTTTTAAGCCTAACTTTATTATCAATACAGGGTCTGCAGGTGGCTTTGTTAAAGAGCTTGATATTGGTGATATCGTGATCTCTAAAGATGTGGTGCATCATGATGTAGATGTTACTGCTTTTGGCTATACGATGGGGCAGGTACCTCAGCAGCCAGCAGCGTATCAACCTGATCCGCAACTCGTCAATGCTGCGCTTAAGGCAATCAAAAGCGTAGGTGAAGTGAAAGCTGTTGAAGGTTTAATTGGTACTGGAGACAGTTTTATTTGTACTCCAGAGCGTACAGATGAGATTCAAAAGCATTTCCCTGATATCGCAGCCTGTGAAATGGAAGCCGCTGCCATTGCACAAACCTGTCATCAGATGAAAGTGCCCTTTGTTATCATCCGGTCTTTAAGTGATAATGCGAATAATGATTCTCCCGTCGATTTTGATTCTTATATCGTGAAAGCGGGTAAACACTCGGCGCAGCTCGTCATGGAAATGCTGAAGCATTTAAGTGATGATTAAGAAACATGTTTTGTTGTTTCTGCCTTTTTAAGAGAAAGACGCAGCGATGCGTCTTTCTAGTTTGTAGGTTTATGTTGAGTTAAGAAATAAGATGGTTCAAATACATCCTCGTAATGCCTTGCTCTCTTAGAAGCTTAAATAGCTTTGAATTAGGCATGGCTTCATGCCCCATTTTCCTTTTGATATTACCTATTGTTTTTCTGACGGCAGTTTCAGATACTTGATACCGGTAAGCAATTTCTTTTTGTGACATAAGCGCGCTTAAACATTGTAAGTATTTTATTTCTAAAGCTGTTAAATTAACTTGATTAAATCGGTAGCGTTTTTCTGTTTGGAAAATAGTATTGATATGATGCGTATTATTAGGAGGAGAAATGGTGAAAATATTTTGATCGTGGATTGGATGTAATAAATATTTATGCTGTCGTTTCCTTATCTTATGAGCATGATAGCTTATAGAGGGAAAGCATTGGTATAAACTGAGGTAATCTTCCATATGCAGCTGATTACAAGTATGAATAGAAAAAATTTCAAAAGCTTTTTGATGAAATAAGCACAGATCGACTTTCTCAGAATTAGACTGATAGTTATGTAGAATACTTTGATGTTTTTCATCAAGCTCTGACCAAAGAGTATATTTTTTCTTCAATCTCTGCGCTAAGGTATAATCAAGTTTTTCTTCCCAATAAAGCTTATACCATTGTAAGTCATAAGAAAGCATCTGGATCACTGAGTCTACGAGATCTATATGCATATAAGATAAGTTGATAAAATTAAAATGCTCTAGGTTTTTTTTAGCCCACTCTTGCATAAATTCTGTATTAGAATGATTTATTTTTGGATTCGTTGTCATAATATTTATTTATTTATTATACGAAATCTTTCAAATGAGACATGAGTACATAATTTTTACGCAGCTCTATGAAGAGTTCGGAGTTAGTAATATGAGGGTTCTTTATTTTTTCCTTTAGCCTATAAAAGGAGCGTTCGACTTCATGCAGGGTTACAGATTGAGATAAAGCTATTTCCTCATAAGTCATAAGAGATAATAATTGTTGAATTAACTGTAATTCTTGGCCTGTTAAAATGAGCGAGCCAAATTTAAATTTCTTTAAAGTATCCCAAGATGTGTGGGAATGTTTGTGCGTGATAATTTGCGGTGCTTCGATTTCTAATGGACGCATGATATCTGGATTTCTTTGTACTATTTGATGAGCCTGATAAGATAAATCATGCAAGCCATGGTAGAGAGTTTGGTAATCTTCAAACCTAACAGGCTGAAGTGTACCAAATGTTAACATTTCAAAGCCGTTATTAGTTTTTCTTACTAAATCAAATTTAGATCCTATACTTAAATCTTTTTTTTGCAGATGTTTTTTATATTCTCTATAGAGCAGGTCGGAGTTTCTCCAAGGTATTAAGCCTTCATGAAATCGATCTTTGACTTGAACTGTAAAGCCTTTTTCCATATAAGCGCAATACCAGCTATAAACAGTAGGCATAGACATCCATTGCTTTGTTTTTAAGTTGTAGTATCCGTAACAGCATTCATATACACCAATTGATGCTATATTAGATTGAATCCACTGTTCCATAGATTGACTTATATTTTTTATATTTTTATGGTATTGATCCATTATACCGCCTTCATATTTCGAATAGTGTTGCGCAGGATATTTGAGTGAATGAGAGTCTATTTACTTGATATAGTAAGTGCATTGAATGCGGCAAATTCATTTTTATAAAATGTTTTTATCATTGTTTAACTTAAATAACAACAACTAATATTGAATTTTATAAAAAGTAACAATTTGTTTGCTTTTTTTATCGCAATTAGATATCAAATGCGGAGCAATATAAATGCTTTATTTTTGTGCATTGATGCATCGAGCATGTTTATGCTGATTTATAGAGCAATCTGACCTGTCATCCCTTGCTGTACCCTTCTATGATCATATAATATTTTCGGTTTTACTTCTCTGGAGCCAACCTATGTTGACGCTATTACGTCCTCGATTTTGCTATATCTTTGTTTTTTTATTTAGTCCTATGTACGTGAAAGCATCCATAGATGAAGGTAATCAAGCTATTAGGTCTTTTAAGACCGCAAAGAAGCTGTTAATGAAAAAAGTGGAAGATGCAAGCAGTACAACACTGTACTGTAATGCATCTTTCCATCAAGATAAGAGCATTGAATTACCGCAAGGTTTTAAAGCGACTCGGCATAAAAAGCGATCTTATCGCGTTGAGTTTGAGCATGTAGTACCGGCTGAAAACTTTGGTCGTAATTTTATCGAGTGGCGCGAAGGTCATCCATCATGCGGTATAAACTCTAAAAATGGTAAACCGGTGAAAGGACGTAAGTGTGCACAAAAAGTGAATGCAACTTATAAACTCATGCAAGCTGATATGTACAACCTTTATCCAGCTATAGGGTCTGTCAATGCAACCCGTCAAAATTATAATTTTGCTGAATTAGGTGCTGGTGTTCCAAGTCATTTCGGCAGCTGTAATTTTAAGGTCTTCAAGAGGAAAGTAGAGCCACCTGAAGCTGCAAAAGGCCGTATTGCCCGTAGTTACCTCTATATGGATAAGGTTTACTCTAAGTTTACTATGAGTCGATCGCAACGAAAGCTCATGCGTAGCTGGGATCAAAAGTATCCTGTTACAGCTCAAGAATGTCGAAGATATAAGAAAATACGCAAGCATCAAAAAAATGATAATCCTATTATGAAAAAGCGTTGTCAATCGATTCAAGAGTAGAGAGTTTTTTCGAACGTGGTATACTGCAAGCTCTTCACTTTAATAAGTATGCATTAAGTAGAGGGACTATCTGCATGACACAATCGCACAACCAAGAAACCGATTTTGGTTTTCAACAAGTACCCAAAAATAGAAAAGCGCAATTGGTTGCTGATATTTTTCATTCTGTTGCAGCAAAATATGACTTGATGAATGATGTGATGTCACTGGGTGTTCATCGCTTTTGGAAATACTTTACCACTGAGATTGCTGCTGTACGCCCCGGTATGAAGATCTTAGATTTGGCTGGAGGCACTGGTGATCTCACGAAAAGATTTGCGCAGAAAGTTGGCGCTGAGGGTCAAGTGATTCTAGCTGATATTAATGATTCTATGCTCAAAGTAGGTCGTGCTAAATTGCGTGATCAAGGCGTTGTAAGCTCGGTACAGTATTGCCAAGTCGATGCAGAAAATTTACCTTTTCCAGATGACTCTTTTGATGTCATTACGATTGCTTTTGGTTTACGTAACGTGACGCAAAAGCACATAGCTCTACAGTCTATGTTACGCGTTCTTAAGCCAGGTGGTAAACTTTTTGTTTTGGAATTTTCCAAGCCTCGCAATGCCATACTTGAGAAAGCTTATGATGCTTATAGTTTTTACGTCATGCCTAAGTTAGGACAACTTATTGCAAAAGATAAAGAAAGTTATCAGTATCTTGCTGAGTCGATTCGTATGCATCCTGATCAGGATACACTGAAAGATATGATGCTTGAAGCTGGTTTTGATCATGTTGATTATATTAATCTGACTCAAGGTATTGTGGCATTGCATAGAGGATACAAATTTTAATGAAAACATGGCTCAAATCTATATGTGAGAAGAGGTTGCAACAAAGTATGCGCTGGGTTGCAGAGCATGACTTAAGCTCTCATGATTTGAGTCAATTAGAAGGGCGCATTATTCTGTTGCAGATTAAACCTTGCCCTTGGCCTATCCAACTTATTTTGGGTAAGCCTATCGGTATTCTTTTAGAAGATACAACTGAGGCAGATGTTCGCGTTGAGCTGTCTTTCTTTCACTTGCAACAGCTCCAGCAAGGCCACGCTATAACTTCTTTGATTAAGTCTGGCGATTTAATCATAGAAGGGCAGTTACCTATTTTGCAGCAACTTGTATTGTGGTTACAGCAGATTGACATAGATCTATTTGAGCCTGTATCGCAGTTAATAGGCGATCCTGCTACATATCATGTACAACGTTTCAGTCGTCAATCTAAGCGGCATATACAGTCTGTTTTTCAGACTAAGAAACAGCAGTTTGCCGAATACATTGAGCATGAGGCGCAAGTGATTCTCACTCGGTCTGAATATGAGTCATGTAAAAAGAAACAGAAACAATTAGAGCAAGATATACATCAGCTTGAACATCAGATACAGAGATTAAAAGAGACCTGTTATGAGTAATGTAAAGCGCTTTATGCACATCATACGTATTATTTGCATTTTTGGCTTGGATGAATTGGTTCCAACAGGCAAAAAAAGTGGTGTATGCAAGGTCATAAGGTGGTTATTTTTCTTTTGGCGTAATCAACATCAAGATAAATTGTTGTGTGAGCGATTTAAACTTGCTTTACAAGAGCTAGGGCCAATTTATATTAAATTGGGTCAAATGCTCTCTACGCGAAGAGACATGCTTGATGAGGCGTGGATACAACAACTCGTCCAATTACAAGATCAGGTGTTAGCATTTTCATCTGAGCAAGCTATAAGCTTGATAGAAGAGCAGCTTGGACAACCTTTAACAGATCTATTCACAGATTTTGATCCCGAGCCTATGGCTTCAGCTTCGATTGCGCAAGTACATAGTGCTCGCCTCAAAGCCAGCGGTGATCAGGTTGTTTTGAAAGTGCGCAGACCCAATTTAGAAGAGGTTATTGAAGCTGACTTGAATATGATGATGCAATGCGCGCGCATCATGGAATCTCTCTTTACACAAAGTAAAAGTCTACGTTTGCTTGACCTCATTCAAGATTACAAAACAACTATTTATCATGAATTAGATTTTGTCTTAGAGGCTCAGCATACCAGCCAGTTACGTGCTAATTTTGCTCAAAGTTCTATTTTGTATGTACCCAAAGTACATAAAGCATATTGCTCAGAAGGATTGCTTGTACTGGAGCGCATTGAAGGTATACGTATTGATGATAAAGCAAGTTTAGAAGCACATCAGGTAGATTTAAAAAAGCTTGCTGAAAGAGGTGTCGAAATTTTCTTTACGCAAGTTTTTCGTGATAATTTCTTTCATGCAGATATGCATCCTGGCAATATCTTTGTTGCAAAAGAGCATCCGCAAGAACCACAATATATAGGTATAGATTGTGGCATTATAGGTCGGCTCTCTGAGCAAGATAAAACTATGATTGCACAATGCTTTTTAGCTTTCTTTAGGCAGAATTATCAAGATATGGCTAAGATTTTTATTCATTCTGGTTGGGTGCAGTCTTCAACACATCAATATAGATTTGAACAAGATATAGCACGCTTGTGCCAGCCTTTATTTCAAAAGCCATTACATGAAATCTCCTTTGCTCATTTTCTGATCGACTTGTTTAAGCTGGCAAAACTATATAATTTTCGTGTTCAACCTCAGCTTTTTTTACTCCAGAAAACTTTACTTTACATTGAAGGTTTAGGGCGGCAGCTGTATCCTGAACTTGATCTGTGGCAAACAGCCCAGCCTTTTTTAGAAAATTGGCTGCGTGAGCGTGTTAGCCCTAAAGAAACCTTGAAGCGAACACGTGATTTAATGCCTAAAATATTCGAAAATCTGCCGGATATTCCTGAGCTTGTTTACGATAATTTGCATATGGGACGAAAAATCTTAAGCTCGCAACAAGAGCTTTTACAGCAATATGCTCTTGAACAAAGAAAATCACAACGGAGTTATTTCTTATTAATTACTGCAGGGTTTTTATTTCTAGGCTGCTTAATTGTAGGGTTAAATCCGAATGCTTTTTGGTGGGAGCAAGTTTTATTTGGTTTAGGCGCTTTTTTATGTTGGATTATTGGTTGGACTTCTCGAGTCAAAAATTATTCTACATCAAGTTAGCGCCCTTCACGTTTTAATTGAATGATATAAAGGATATCGATATGGGAAATATAGGAATTTTTCAATTGCTGGTGATTGCAGTGATTGTGGTGCTTTTATTTGGTACGAAGAGGTTACGTCACTTAGGTGGTGATTTAGGTTATGCAATTAAAAGTTTTAGGCGTTCTGTATCCGAGCCAAAACCTCAATCGCCTGAAGCTTTGCCGGGCTCTGTTGCAGATACTTCTGATGATAGAGTATCTTAAGCCATGTTTGAAGGTATCGGATTTTTTGAGTTGTTACTGGTTTTAATTTTGGCTCTTGTCGTATTAGGACCTGAACGTTTGCCTGCTTTGCTTACTAAAATACATAAATTTAATACACAAGCTAAACAGATGCTTGCGTCTACAACACATCAGATTGAACATGAATTAAAATTCCAAGAATTGCATCATCACCTTAAACAAGCTGAATCAGCGACACATTCAGCGTTATCGCCCGAAATAGAGCATTCTGTGAAAGTGTTAAAGGAATCAGCACAATCGGTGACTCGACCTTACCAAGACGATACTGAATTGTTTAAGAAAGGGTAGGTTATGTCGCAATCAGTCATTGGATATATGTTAGAAATACGAGCAAGGTTACTGAAATCAATCTTGTTCGTCGCTTTGGTTTTTTTGAGCCTAGTCTATTTTGCTCAGGATTTATACAGCTATGTTGCCACGCCCTTGATTGTGGCATTACCTTCAGGCTCACATATGATTGCAATCGATGTGACCTCACCTTTATTCGCTCCTTTTAAAGTGACACTGGTGATTGCTTTTTTGATTAGCTTACCTTTTTTATTCTATCAACTTTGGGCTTTTTTTATGCCGGCATTGTATCGTCAAGAAAAGGTACTGATGGCTGGTATTTTATGTTCAAGCACGGTTTTATTTTATATAGGCCTTGCCTTTTCTTATTTCATTGTATTGCCTGTTACATTTGATTTTTTTACGAGTATTGTACCGATGGAAGTTCACTTAGCGACAGACATTGAACGTTATTTGAACTTTGTAATCAAGGTTTTTATTGGTTTTGGTGTAGCATTTGAGGTGCCTGTTGTTGTGCTTATTTCTTGCTTGCTTGGTATCACAGATCCGGCCAATTTGAAAAAAATGCGTCCTTACTTTATTGTCGGTGCTTTTGTTATCGCGATGCTTCTCACACCACCTGATGTTATATCACAACTATTACTGGCTTTACCTATGCTCGTGTTATTTGAATTAGGCGTATTTCTTGCAGTCATGATGCAAAGAGCGTTAAGATGATCTGTTGCAATCTTTTATACAATCATGCTAGATAGGTGAGATGGTATAAATCATAAAGGATATACCGAGATGGAGCTTATATTGATAAAATAGAAGTTAATCAAATGTATATAGATATAGCTGTAAATTTAACGAGTACAAAGTTTGAATCAGATCGTAGCGCCGTTGTTGAACGCGCGCACCAAGCTGGTGTGACGCACCAGCTGATTTTAGCTTCTGATTTAAAGGAAGCCGAAGAGGTTCTTTTGTTATGTGATACCTATGAAAATTTGTTTGCAAGTGTTGGTGTACACCCACATCAGGCTAAAACTTGGCATAGTGATAGCCTGTCAGACATGAAGCTGCTCCATCAGCACCCGCGCGTCATAGCTGTTGGAGAATGTGGTCTCGATTACAACAGAAACTATAGTTCACCCCAGCAGCAGCGAGAAGCTTTTGCAGCACAATTGGAGTTTGCTGTGAGTGAAGATCGGCCTTTAGTTTTACATGAGCGTGACGCTTTTCAAGATTTTTCTGCACTTTTAAGTTCTTTTCCTGTCCAAGGAGTTTTACACTGTTTTACGAGTGATAAAAAAGCATTAACTTATTATCTGGATCAAGGATTATATATTGGCATTACAGGTTGGATTTGTGATGAAAGACGAGGGCAGTTATTGCAAGAACTGGTGAGTTATATTCCTGCTGATAGATTGCTTATTGAAACCGATGCGCCCTATTTGCTGCCTCGAGATTTGCCTCATAAACCTTCTTCTCGGCGTAATGAGCCTTGCTATCTGCCTCATATTGCACAGCGCATTGCATCTTTACGATCTCAATCACTCGACTCATTGTCGCAATGTTGTTGGAAAAACTTTCGAACTTTATTTCCAAGCGCACAAATAGGCGGATTAACTGAATGAGATGTATTGCGTTACGTATATTTTGCTTTTTATGTATAAGTCTTCAAGCATCATTTATTTCGGCGCATGAGATGAGTGAGTATGACACAGACCTTTTTTTATCTGTTGAACTTGAACAACTTGATACTGCTTTTTATAAAAAGAATATCAAGATTGAAAAACTTATTAAAAGCCCCTCGAATCATTGGCGGTCTGAAGCAAACAGTCAACCCTTTCAAGGTATATTTGAAACCGATTGGTTCAGAGCTCGAGTGACCAATGATTCAGATGAAACATCATACCAGCTGCTTGAATTTAGAAATGCATTGAACAAACCTTTTCATTTATTTACTGTTCAGAAGAACAGTAAAACAGGCCAGCTTGAAGTTCAATCTATCAATGACATTTATGCTGTACTCAATTCAAGTATTATTGTACCGCTCAACTTGAAACCCAAAAAGAGTGTTTGGGTTTATATGCATATTGAATCGAGCCGCTTTAGACCTATTTCTGTCATGCTTTGGGATAACCAAAACTCGCTCGAACATATTCAAAAGACATCTAGTTTTGAAGGTATGGCCATGGGTATTATTATTGCCCTAGGTTGTTCTAGTTTACTGATTATGATTTCAGTGCGCTCTATAAGTTATGTGTATTACACCTTACTTACTTTTGCTATGTGTTTTTTATATAGCTCATCAACGGGGCTTATTGTCTATAAAGTCTTAGGCTTGCCTTTGCCTGTTTTACTTATTCCTTTGTGTTTTATTATGTTTGCGTTCTTTACACAACGAACCTTACGTATAAAGAAAAGAATGGGTAAAATCTACTTTATTAAAGATATTGTGGTTGGACTGTCTATCGTACAGCTTTTACTTTATTTATTTGTACATCAAACGGTTCGAGTTTATTTTGTAACCGGCTCTATCATTTTGTCTATAGGGCTTATGCTGTCTGTGGGTATTTATGCCGTAAAGGTGAAGCGAGATGGTGCTTTGTTATATGTGTGTGGCTGGCTTTTTTTCCTTATGAGTCTGGCTGTTATAGGCATTCTTTATATGAATAATACATTAAAAAACAGTCATATCATTCTTATTAATGGCACCATTATAACCTTGTTATGGTGGAAAGCTTTGCTGATTGAACGCTTACAAAGAGGACGGATTCGATATGGTAAAGTACAACAGCAGGCTTTGGATCAACAAAAACATCTTCAGGTCGTACAAGAGGCGGCTTTGAAAGCAGAAGAGCAAGCGAATCAGAAATTAGAACAGTTAATTCTACAACGTACTCAAAAGCTCGAGCAAACCATGCAAGAGCTCAACATGGTCAATGAAAAGCTATCTGAACAAGCGACGCTCGATGCGTTAACCAATGTCAAAAATAAGCGTGCGTTTGATGAATATCTCTATACTGAAGCTTTACAAAGTCAGAGAGATAAAATGCCCCTGAGCTTAATCATGATTGATCTTGATAAGTTTAAAAAGATCAATGAT
>DDNL01000071.1 GCA_002341165.1 Shewanellaceae bacterium UBA2521 | reverse complement strand
AGTCTTGCCATTCTCTTATGCGCAAATAAGCTAAAAATTCTTTTTTGCACCGTCGCCGAAACTGACTACGACTTTCTTGTTGCTGTGAGGTTTCTACATAACGCCATAAATTCAATAGGCTAAGAAAATCTGATGACTTATCTTTGAAACGCGCATGCTTTTCATCACTAGCTTGTTGCGCCGAAGCAGGGCGCTCTCTTGGATCTTGAATCGACAAACCACACACAATCACCATCACTTCATGCAAACATCCTTTCTCCCTTGCTGCAAGGACCATGCGAGCAAGACGTGGATCAATGGGCAAACGAGAAAGCTCTCGTCCGATTTGTGTCAACTTGAGATTTGAGCCTTGCCCCGATACCGCGTTCAATTCTTCTAACAGCGTAAATCCATCGCGAATATAGCGTTTATCGGGCGGATCAACAAAAGGAAAATCTTCAATACTTCCTAACTTGAGATGATGCATCTGCAAGATCACTGAGGCTAAGTTAGTACGCAGCATTTCAGGATCGGTAAACTCTGGACGTGCTAAAAAGTCTTCTTCGCTGTAGAGTCGAATACAAATTCCTTCTGCAACACGACCACAACGTCCCTTTCTTTGATCTGCACTGGCGCGGGCTATAGGCTCAATAGGCAAACGTTGTACTTTAGAGCGATAGCTATAACGGCTAATGCGCGCAGTACCTGTATCAATAACATAATGAATATTTGGCACAGTAAGTGAGGTTTCCGCCACATTGGTAGACAAAACAATACGACGTTTAGACGATGAAGAAAAGACCTTAGATTGCTCAGCAAAAGACAGTCGAGAGTACAAAGGTAAAATTGCAATATCTTGTAAACTTCTTTGCTGCGCGAGATACTCAGAAACATCCCTAATTTCACGCTCTCCATTTAAGAAAATTAAAATATCGCCCTGACCTTCATCTAAAAGCTCATGAACAGCCTTGTCTATACCTTCTACCATATCATGTTGATATTGTTCTGTAATCAAGGGACGATAACGCGTTTCAACAGGAAATGTACGCCCTGAAACTTGAATGACAGGCGCTTGACCAAAGTGCTGGGAAAAGCGATCTACATCAATGGTCGCCGAGGTAATAATGACCTTCAGATCAGGTCGTTTGGGTAAAACCTGCTTCAGGTAGCCCAGAATAAAATCAATATTGAGGCTACGTTCATGCGCTTCATCAATAATAAGCACTTCATATTGGAGTAATAATTTATCTTGAGGTAACTGTGCCAGCAAAATTCCATCTGTCATGAGCTTAACACGTGTATTTGGCGAGGTTTTTTCTGAAAAACGCACCTGATAACCAATACTATCGCCCAGAGGCTGTTGGACTTCATCAGCAATACGTGTGGCAACCGTGCGCGCTGCAAGACGACGAGGCTGGGTATGGCCAATAAGACCCTTAGCACCATAACCTAGTTCTAAACACATTTTGGGTAATTGTGTTGTTTTACCTGAGCCTGTATCACCTGCAATCACAACAACTTGATGCGATGAGATGGCTTGTTTAATCCTATCCGATTGTGCTGCTACAGGTAAGGATTCAGGATACACAATGGAAAGAGATTCATGAAGCTTGAGACGTACTTGTTCAGCGGAATGCTTTGCAAAATCTTGTAACTCTTGGATCACTTGCTGTTTTTGTTCTAACGATGAAATATGTTTTAAGCGACGTAGGTGTCTACGTATTTTAGCCGCATCTACAAGACGGCATTGACTTAAAAGCTCTTTATCTACTACCGGCTTCAAAGTGATTTTCCTTTAATTTAAAAAAAAGTGATCATATCAAAGCTAAAACAAGGTCAAAAGAGCCATCTAGAATTTATTTCCATATCCACTTCGTGCTGTTATAGAGCGTGTTTTTCTTCTGCACTTAAATGTTTACAGATTGCCGAAAGCACTTCACTTCGTGTAATGATACCCACCACCTTGTCATCTTCAACAACAGGTAGAACTTTGGGTTTTTGTGCCGTCATGGTTTCTGCGACTGCGAGAATACTGTCATTCACGTTAACAGACAACACATCTTTACGCATACAATCTGCAACTTGCGTCATCATATCGCAATGGTAAGCACCTTTGAGCATAAAAGATAAACAATCTTGTTCCGAGATGAAGCCAAGTAAATTATTTTTAAGATCAATCACAGGAGCTCCAATTTGTTTCGCATTAAGCAATTTCGTCACAGCTTGAGCAAGCAAAGTATCCGGAGCAAAAGTCACAGGCTGATAGATCATATAATCTTTGACTTTAACTGATTCCATTTTCTTATCCTTATCTAATGTGATTTTCATAATCTTAGCTTATTTTGCAACAGCCAACCGAAATTTCACATAAAAAAAAGCTGCTGTTTTGAAAAGCAGCAGCTTTTTAATTCAGGAACTAAAGTTTAATTTAGACGCGCTTAAAATCTAAGTGCACAAGCTTTGGCTTGTAGACGTGACGTTGCATATCTTGAATTTTAACTTTAACAGGATTACCATCAATTTTAATAGTTAAAGTTGATGTGTAAAACTTAGGATCTTCTTGAGCATGGAACATATCATCGTGAGAAAGTTCCACGTTTAAAGGCTCATGACCTGGACCGTAAATCACTGCAGGAACTAGGTTTGCATGGCGTAGGCGGCGGCTCGCACCCTTCCCAACGATTTGGCGAAGTTCTGCTTTAAATGTTTTTTTCATAATTCATCTCTTGTAAATATAAGACAACACATCGTTACATTTGCGACCAACGTAACGGACAGCCTGCTATTCTAACAGGAACCAGATAAAATACAATATTAAAAGCCAGTTGAAGAGGTTTTTCAGCCTCTTAAAACTTGCGAGCGCGGTAAATTCCCACAGCCAGAAAACAAAGAAGAGCAATCAATTGCCAATAATCACTCAATTTAGTGTATCGGATGCGGTAGCTAACGGACTTTAAGCTCATTTCTGCTTTGTCAAACAAGCTCATATCTTTGCTCAAACTAAAATCAGGCTTGATTTTAGAACATAAACCTTTGCTTTTGGGAGATAACCATACATCAAGCGCTCCTTGAGCACGTTTAATCACATCTACCATAGATTTACTTTGTCTGTGACTTTCCTTAAAACTCAGCGTAATACCTGATTTATTACAGTTTTCTATAGGCAAATGGTGGTTACCTGCTAGCTTAAGCTTAAATAAATGCTTGTATGTCTGACCTTGAACCAGTTCAGGCAGAAAAATAGATGCATTAGGAATATCTATGTTAGAGTTTTGTGATATTAACTTAAAATGAACAGCTTTAAGAGGTTTAGTACCTAGATTTGTCAAAGTAATGGAGCTCATGAGACTGTCGTGGCCTCTGATATCATAGATTATTGGAGCATCAATTTTTAAATCATCAACCTGTAAGGTAGTTTGTGAGATGAGCAAAGGAGAAAATAAGCCGAGTGTTATAGCAACTAATGCTGAAAAAAGCTTCATCATCTCGATACTCCTCTCTTTTCTGTATTCAATTCAATCATATAAGCTCATGCGCTATAGACTCTATCTACTTTATGTATTCTTTTAAGCATAAATTGCACCAAAACAGCTATAAGACACAGATATTAAGATGATGTATTACTTTATAAAGCAGCATAAAAAACAGGCTCACTTCAACAATAAAAAATCAAAATATTGACCTAATAGAAGCTTTTGTGTGTTTTTTTGCTAAAGTCTCTATAAATAGCACTTACTTGTGATTTAAATAAAGAAAAGAGGGTCTCTAAGCTTTACATCATTCATCTCTCTTACGAGTATATTGATATAGAGCAAAAGAAACTTCTGTGTTGTGTACAAAAGTATCTCATCCACTTTGAGCTGCTGTAGAGAAACAGTCTTCAGAAAACACCAAAAAGGCCGAAAAAACAAAACTGGATTATGCTAACCTAGATGGCCATAAACTCGATATCATGCTCACAAGGAACTCATTATGACCGATCCACAATGGTTACTGCTCTCGCCTTCTCTCCTCCTTTTTCTGTTGCTTATTTATATCAGTAAAGTCAAGCAAAGACAGGCCTCGTTATTAAGTCGAGTCCAAGGACAGCTTGATATGTATGTCCAACAATATAAGCAGCTTACTCATGAGCACAAGGACAGTACAGATCAGATTATGCAACTCCGTACAGAGCTACAGAGCTTAAAAACACAGCATGAAATCAAAACTCAGTTTTGGCAGCAACAGTCACATATGCAAAAAAGTCAATTTGAACATATGGCGAAAGAAATCTTACAACAACAACAAGCGCAATTTCAGCAAAGTAGTACTCAGCATATTCATGGCGCCATGACACCACTGAAAGAACAAATTGAACAATTTAAACAACATATACAACAGCAGCATACAGAAGACACTAAGCAGCGTAGTTTATTGCAACATGAGCTCAACAGCCTCAAATATTTGAATAAGCAAATAAGCCAAGAAGCCATAAACCTGACTCAAGCACTCAAAGGACAAAATAAGACCCAAGGAGATTGGGGCGAATTTATTCTGGAAAAGGTTCTAGAGAATTCAGGTTTAAAACTAGGTCGGGAATACCATACTCAGCAAGAGCTAAAAAATGAAGAGGGAGGAAAATTAAAGCCTGATGTTATTGTTCACCTTCCGACAAACAGAGATGTTGTAATTGATGCAAAAATGTCTCTAAATGCCTATGAGAAATATTATAACAGTGAAAATAATGAAGAAAAACAAGAGGCATTAAAGAACCACATTAACTCTATACAAAATCACATAAAATCTTTAGCAAAAAAGGACTATCATTTACTTCATGGCATAAAAACTTTGGATTATATTTTGATGTTTATACCTATCGAGCCTGCCTTCTCTTTAGCGATAGAAAAGTGTCCGCAAATCATTAAGATGGCACAACAGCACCATGTCATGCTCGTCAGTCCTACTAACCTGATATTAGCTCTTAGAACCATAGATAACTTATGGCAAAATGAACGTCAACATAAAAATGCTGTTGAAATCGCTCATGCAGCAGGAAAGATGTACGACAAGCTCGTCAGTTACACCGAAGATCTCGATAAATTAGGCCGTGCTATCGAAAGTGCACAAGAATCTTACAAAAAAGCCTCTAAAAAATTGTCCAGCGGACGACATAACTTAATACGACAAGCAGAAAATATGAAAAATCTTGGCTGCACATCCAATAAAGTCTTTGCACGCCATTATTTGGATACATCTTTAGTAGAGCAAACAGAGGAAAAATGAAAAGTAGTTATGTTGCTTCAGCTTGCATAAAGTATTTGAGGTTGATGTGTATTATACCGATCTTAATTCTAGCAAGTGGTACCAATAGAGCTGATATGCATACTTTGCGTACTGCCGAGCAACAAAGATACTTTGACGTACGTCAAGCTATCCGTACTCAAAAGCCTGAGCAATACTTGAGTCAACTACAAGAAATGGAAAAGTACCCACTCTACCCTTATTTATACTATCAACATCATATACGTAATTTACCTGAAAATATCGATGGCTTTTTAACCTTTAGTGATAGCCTGAAGTCAACACCCTTATATCCGATGGCTCGCCATCACTATTTAAGCTACCTAGGTCGCTATAAACGCTGGAAAGAGTTTTTAGCGATCAGCCCTAAAGAGCCTAAAAATGACCATCTCAAATGCTATTACTTCAGAGCACAAGCTCAAGAAGGCAATCCAGATATCGCTTGGAAAGGTGCTGAGAAAATGTGGCTTACGCCTCACTCACAAGAAGAACAGTGTGATATTCTCTTTAACGAATGGGATAAGTCTGGTTTCAGAACTGATCAGCATATTTGGCAAAGAATGTTACTTGCTTTTGGTATCCGCAGAGGTAGCTTTATCAACTATCTTACCAAGCAACTTGATTATAAAAGATATAAAGATGCAGCAAAGTTGCTGATGTCTATTTACCACCAGCCCAGACAAATAGGACAAGGTGCTTTCTTAAATAGAAAGCATACAACTTTATCTATTGATATGATTTATTATGGCTTAAAGAAAATCGCTTATAGCGACTTAGGCTTTGCAATTCGTACCTACCAAAAATATGTAGCCAGAGAGCTTTTGCCTAAAAACAAAGCTGCTGTAATCTATCGATTTATGATGTATCGTATTTTGATTACCGAAGAGAAACAACTACGCCCTTTAGTCGATGATTACCTTAAAAAGCATCCATCCGATAAGCTCATTGAATCTCGACTACGTTGGGCAATCCATGAACAAAACTGGGATGATATAGGTGTGTGGCTTACACGACTTTCAAAAAAAGCACAAAATGAAGATCGCTGGCAGTACTGGCTTGCTCGTTTTTATCAAGAAAAACAACAGTTTTATCAAGCTCAAGAAATTTTAGAACGCATAGCAACTAAACGTAGTTTTTATGGTTTTGTTTGTGCACAAGAGCTCAAACTTGATTTTCCTCTCAATACCAAATCAGTGCAGCCTGATAATTTAGCACAGCGTAGAATAAGAAATAGTGATACCGCCAATAGAATTGAAGAACTATTTCAACTCGGCTTCAAAACTGAAGCGCGCATTGAGTGGCTCTATTTACTGAAAAACTCCTCTAAAACAGAACGTCAACAACTTGCGCTTTTTGCGCAAGAAAAAAACTGGCCTCATTTTACTATTGAAGCAAGTATCCAAGGCAAAATATGGGATGCTTTAGATATGAGATTTCCCCTAGCTTGGCGTGAGCATTTCGAGCGTTATGCCAAAAAGCATCGTGTACCTGTGAGTGATTTACAAGCGATTGCCAGAAGAGAAAGTGCATTCAACCGTTTTGCTCAGTCACCTGTCGGTGCTTTAGGTCTCATGCAGATTATGCCACGTACCGCAAGAGAAACGGCTCGAAGACTCGGGATCCGCTACAAAGGCAACAAACAGCTACATGATCCACAAACCAATGTACATATTGGTAGCGCTTACTATTATCAACTCATCAAGCAGTTTGATCAAAATCGCATCTTTGCTTTGGCAAGCTATAACGCAGGCCCAAGTCGAGTAAAAAGATGGCGTAAGGAATCTGATGGAAAGCTTGATGTCATGAGCTTTATTGAAACCATCCCTTTTAGAGAAACACGCGAGTATGTACAATCTGTATTGACGTACCGTGTGATTTATCAAATCTTTAACGAAGACGAACCCCAATTGTTCAGCGATAAAGAACTCACTCGGCTCTATTAAAAAAAACTTGCCTCAAAAAGGTATAGCTCGTAGACTCATGGCATTTTTATTGATAGAAGATTTCTCTTCATGCTGCATATTTTTCAATCCAACCAGATGGAGCATCTGGCCAGTATGCTGGCACAGTTTATAGCTCAACCACACACGCACCCCCTAACGCCCAAAACCATTATGGTGCAAAGTCCAGGTATGGGCACTTGGCTCAAAATCGCTCTAGCAGAACGTAACGGGGTTGCGGCAGGGTTAAACTTTCCTTTGCCATCGAGCTTTATTTGGAATTTGTTTCATCTTGTCCTCCCTGAAGTGCCCAAAGAAAACAACTTCACTAAAGACGCCATGACCTGGAAGTTATTGCATATATTGCCACAAAAGTTACAGATTCCCGCTTATAAACCTCTCAAAGACTATCTTGAACAAGACACCCGACATACAGCTCGTCTTTACAGTCTGTGTCGCCAAATCGCTGATATTTATGACCAATACCTAGTCTTTCGGCCAGAGTGGATTTTAGCTTGGGAGCAAAATCAAGCTCTTGCATGTCAATCAACACAAGAAGCTATGGATGCTCAGCCTTGGCAAGCCGACTTATGGCGTGCTCTAGTGCAGTTTAATGAAGAACACTTACAACTTAATACCATGCATCGTGCCAATTTGCATCAAACATTTTTACAGGCACTGGACGCACATCAAGACTTAACACAGCACTTTGGCGATCGTATTTACGTTCTAGGTATTTCATCTATGCCTTTACAGACCTTAGATATTTTGTTTCATTTATCGAAGAAAATCGACGTATGTTTATTTCACTTAAACCCTTGCGCGCACTACTGGGGCGACCTCATTGATACACAACACAGAGCGCGCGCACTCAAGCTTTTCGGCACACATAAAAGTCTGCCTGAAGACTGGCAAGAACAACTACAAGTAGGTAACCCTCTACTGGCTCATAACGGTAAATTAGGTCGCGAGTTTATGGATTTACTTCTTGAGCTGCCCACAGATCAAGTGCAGATGAGTATTGATGCTTTTGAAGCGCACGAACAAGAAGACTTATCTATCTTGCAACGGATTCAAAACGATATGCTTCACTTAGAAATTCGTGAACAACAGCATATCAATGCTGTACAACTATTTGAATCGAATGTCGGCAAAACAACCATCTCTCCAGATGATATAAGTTTAAGTATATTCAGTTGTCATAGTCCAATGCGAGAACTAGAAATATTACAAGATCAACTGCTACAGCGTTTAGCAGCCGATCCACAATTAAGACTACAAGACATTGTAGTGATGATGCCTCAAGTCGCTGATTATGCACCTTATATCGATGCTGTGTTTGGCCAACAAAAAGATCAGCTCCGCTTACGTTACGCTATTTCTGATCGAGGCGCACTTGCAGAAAACCCTGTACTCCAAAGTTTTCTTGATTTACTGCATATTCATGAAACCCGCTTTGGCTTATCGGAAATGATGAGCTTGCTGGAAACACCCGCTATATATCGCAAGTTCAATTTAGACGAGCAAGATCTACATCTTATCAAAGATTGGTTACAACAAGCAGGAGTACGCTGGGGACGTCACGCCGCACATAGAGAAGAGCACCAAGTTCCAGCGTTCCATCAACACTCTTGGGCTTTTGGATTAAAGCGTTTATTGCTCGGTTACGCCATGCCTGACCACGCTCCTTTATACGATGCGCATTTGCCTTTAGCGGGCATTGAAGGTCAAGCAACCCAAGCACTCGGTGGTTTGTTTGATTTTATAGAACAGCTTGATGCGCTCAAAAGCAACCTGAGTCAAACTGCTCATTCTTCTAAGCGAATTAGCCAACTAAGATATATACTCCAATGCTTCTACAAACCCAAAGAAGAAGAACAAGACGCTCTTTTAGCGATTGAAGAAACCATCAATCAACTCGAACAACAGTGGCAGCAAGCGCAATTTTATAGCACTCAAGACATTCATCTTGTACAGCACTTTTTTAAAGAAAAGCTACAAGAAAGCAAAGTGGGTCAGCGGTTTTTAGCTGGAGCTATTAACTTCTGCACGCTGATGCCTATGCGTGCTATTCCTTTTAAAGTGGTGTGTCTGCTGGGAATGAATGCAAAAGATTATCCAAGACAGCAACAGCATATGGGGCTTGATCTGATCAAACATACTCCTACACGCAAAGGCGATAGAAGTCGAAGACATGAAGATCGCTACCTGTTTCTTGAAGCGCTCTTATCTGCTCGAGAACAGCTTTATATTAGTTTTATCGGACATGATATCCGTGATAATACTGAGCGCTTACCCTCACTCTTAGTCAGTGAGCTGATCGATTATTGCAAACAAACCTTGATCACACCTGATTTGGCAGGACAAATAGGCGACACGCTAGAACAAACAAGTGAACTCGCACAAAAAGCTATGCAACAGGTTGAACAACGTCTCATCACCCAAACACCACTGCAACCTTTTGATGATAGGCATTATCAACCTCACCATCCTTTACAAAGCTTTAGTCAGCATTGGTTACCGCTTGCACAAGCCATACCTTTAGCATTAACACCCACGGATAACTTTAAAATAGAACAAGAAAAACAGTTAGAGTTGAAAACATTATTACGCTTCTATCGCGATCCTTGTAAATACTTTTTTCAACGCGTATTAAAAATTAATTGGGATCAGCAAGAGCAACCCTATCAAGATGATGAGCCTTTTGCTTTGAATGCACTTGAGCGTTATCAAATTAAAAAAGAGCTGATTGAAGATCAAGCACATCATGATGACTCAAGCTCTATCACACAAGCACGACATAGCGCCCAAGGTCATTTACCTCATCAGCCTTTTGCTCAGCTGGTGATGCAAAAATTAACACAAGATATACAACCCATTGCAACACAACTGAAAACCTGGCTGCAAAAATCAACGACAAAACATAATATCCAGCTTGATTTAGAATCGGTTCAGCTTGTGGGTGTTGTTGAGGCCATTGAACAAACTTCTATCTGTCTGGCTTATCATCCTACAGAAGTGAAAGCTTACAAACTCAATCAAATTGCCATTGAGCATCTTGCAATGCAAGCACAAGGACAGGCTTTCTCTTTTTATCTTGCCGACAGTATACATCTTTATCATTTTGCTCCCCTCGCAATGCAAGAGGCCAAAGAGCAACTCAATCGCGTTGTCGACTTTTTCTATGAAGGCCAAAAACATCCTTTACCTTTTCATGACTGCATTTGGGATTATGTGTACACCTCAGGCGACGAACAGCAAAAACATCATGCTGCTGAAAAAAGCTTTATGAGTCGAGATGCGACACAGAACCTGTATCAAAACCGTTTATTTCAATTTCCACAAGACTTAGAGCAGCCAAGACTCCAAGCGCTGATTCAGCAAGTACTCACGCCTCTCCAACATCTGTACACCTATGAAAAGTTAAGTGAAGGAAGCATTCAATGACCATTCAAACGCAAGAATTAGATCTCACGACAACGCCATTAAGAGGACATCATCTGATTGAAGCCAGCGCAGGTACAGGAAAAACTTACACGCTTGCAGGTTTGGTTTTGCGTCATTTACTTGGTCATGGTCAAACTACGCCGCTCAATATTGAACAGATTTTAGTGGTTACTTTCACTAATGCTGCAACAGAAGAACTCAAAGATCGTATCCGTCGTAAAATTCAACTGGCTTACCAAGCCTTTATTGGCTGTAGAGTCGAAGATCCTCTCATTGAGCTGCTGGTACAAGAGGCTGATGCACAGCAAAAACAAAAATCGATGCAATGGCTCGACTTAGCATTACGCTCTTTAGATCAAGCAGCCATTTATACCATTCACAGCTTTTGCCATAGATTGTTGCAAGAGAGAGCCTTTGAATCGGGTCAACTCTTTGAATTTCAATATGAGCTTGATGATACGCCTTGGTGTCAGCAAGCCATACGTGATATTTGGCGTCGTATCTGTTATCCCATGGATTCTACAACTGCCAGTTTAATCTATAGCTACTGTAAAACCCCAGATGAACTCTATGCTCAGTACATCAGGCCTGTTTTGGGCAAAAAAGTCGAAATGCAGCCTCAATTACCGCCCTTCAAAGAGCTCTGTGAGCGTCACAATGATCACCTAAAGCAACTTAAGGCTTTATGGATATCCGAGAAGGAGGTTCAACTTGAGTGTCTCTGTGGCTTACCTCTGAACGGTGTCAGCTATGGAAAGGCAGATCAAAACCACCCTAAACTCCATCAGGCTTGGCAACATATCGACCAGTGGTTAACGCAAGATAAACCTCTAGATGCGAAGATGCTCAGCAAGCTCACCTACTCTAATCTCAAGCTTAAAAAAGGTGGGGTTAAACCTGATCCACAGATACTTTCACTTCCTGTAGCCTTTGACAACTGGCAAGAAGCACAGCATAAACAACGCATTTTTGCAGCCTTTTTGCAGCAAGTGAAAGTGCAGGTCGAAGCCGAACTTATACGTATTAAACAGCAAAAAAACTGTCTCAGCTCAGATGATTTACTGTCTCGGCTCCATCATGCACTCCACCAGCATCCTGAAGCTGAAGCCTTATGTCAGCAAATCCGAACGCTCTACCCCGTTGCCTTAATTGATGAGTTTCAAGATACCGATCCGATTCAATACGAAATTTTTCATAAGATTTATCAACACAGCACCGACGAGCAAGGCTGGTTTATGATTGGTGATCCTAAACAAGCCATTTATTCTTTTCGTGGCGCTGATATTTTTACTTATATGAAAGCAAAGTTTGCAGTAAACTCTCATCTTAGCTTAAAAAATAATTACCGCTCTTCCAAGCGTATGATTGAAGCGGTGAATCATCTCTTTATGCAACACGAACAAGCTTTTATTTACCACGATGCGATTCATTTTCAAGCTGTAGGTATCCCTAACACAGATCGTGATGAGGCTTTACAACTGTCTACTCAAGCTGCAATGCATTACCGTTTGATCACAGCAGACAGTCAAGATCTCAACAAAGCCGATGCGATGAAACAAGCAGCTCAAGATTGCGCCCAGCGTATTGCAAGTTATCTGCATGATGCCCGCCAAGGTGTGGCAAAGATTAAAGAGCGTTCATTACAACCTAAAGATATAGCCATACTCGTGCGTGATCGTCATCAAGCTGAATCGGTAAGACAAGCATTGCAAAAGCATCATATCAACAGTGTTTTTCTGAGCCGTAATCCTGTCTTTGCAACCGAGCAAGCTTATGATTTAAAATTTATTGTACAGGCTATGGCCGAACCCAAACAAGAATCAGCACTGCGCAGTGCTTTAGCTACACGCACTTTGGGTTTACCTTTTAAAGCGATTGAAGCCTTTAATCATGATGAAGAGCAAAGAGTTTATTGGTTAGAAAAGTTTTTTCAGTACCATCAAACTTGGCAAAAGCAAAACTGGCTCAGCGCCTTAACTGATCTGATGCACGATTGCCAAGTCGCGCCACGTCTTCTGCAGCATGAACATGGCGCGCGCCAACTCACTGATTTACGTCATTTAAGCGAAATCATACAAGAACAAAGCCAGAGACTTTCTGGTCAGCAAGCACTTTTAAATTGGTATGATGCGCAACTCAATGCAGAGCACATACCCGAGCAACAACAGCTCAGGCTTGAAAGTGAGCATGATTTGATTCAAATTGTGACCATTCATAAGAGTAAAGGACTAGAATACAACCTGTGCTTCTTGCCTTTTATTAGCTTTGATCAGCATAAAGTACAATCTAATGAAGCAACTTTCTATCATCAACCTGAAACTCATGCAGCAATGTGGCATTGTTTAAGTTCAGCCGCAGAAAAAGAGTTGGCTATGCAAGAAAACTTAGCCGAATCCATGCGCTTACTCTATGTTGCACTGACCCGAGCTAAGTATTACTGTGAAGTCACTTTGGTGCATATCACCAAAACCAATAAGAAAAATGAAACCACGAGCCAGCTTTATCAAAGCGCGATAGGCTATTTATTGGGATGCCAAAAAGAAACAGATCACCAGCAGCTGCAAGAGAAGCTCACACAACTTTGCCACACAGAGCAAACACATAGTCTCTTTCATCAAGTCGATATACAAGATACTCAAATCTACCGCTCAGAGACAGTTCAAAGTTCTAAAGTGCTCGAACTTAATCCATGTCGTCTCCAAGTACATCAGTCATGGCGTTTAAGTTCTTATTCCGCTTTAACCCAGAATATGAGTGGTACCCACGCACACCCTCTTCTTCTGCAAGAGACCAACGACCATATAGAAGACATACGCTTTCAATTTGAAAAAGGGGCTCATGCTGGTAACTTTTTACACTTCATCTTCGAGAATATCGAGTTTGATCAAGCCGAGAGCTTAAGCAAAGCCCTTCCAGAAGCGATGCAAAAGCATCTCATTGATGCACATTGGTATGAAGGATTACAGGCGTGGATCCACGATGTCCTGCACACGCCTTTGTACGATGATTTTTGTCTCGCACAACTCACATCGCAAAGTAAATATGTTGAAATGGAATTTCATCTGCCGGTGCATCATTTATCTCATACGCATGTTAATCGTTTACTGGTGGAGTATGGTTATCAAGCTACGCCAAGTCTAACATTTGAAGACTTACACGGTATGCTCAAAGGTTTTATTGATTTGTGGTTTACATGGCAAGGACGTTTTTATGTTGCCGATTACAAGTCTAATTATCTAGGCACACAAACTCATGACTATGAGCAGGCATCACTCAAACACGCCATAGGTGAGCATCGTTATGATTTACAGTATCTCATCTATAGTGTCGCACTGCATCGTTATCTCAAACAGTGCGTGCCCGATTATGATTATGATGTACATTTTGGCGGCTGTTTTTATCTCTTTTTACGTGGCATGTGGCCGCAACAAGGACATCAAAGCGGTGTTTACTTTGACCGCCCCGATCCTGAACTGATTGCAAAGCTCGACCAATGCTTTACTGAAGGAGATCAATCATGAGCTCAACCCCTTTATCTGCCAAGCTTGCTCTTTGGTGTCAACAACATAAAATTACCTCTCTCGATAGACAGTTTGCGTTGGGACTCTATGCTATGGAGCCGCATGCTGATGATTTATTTTTATTGATCTGTGTGTTATGTAGCCAATATCTATCAAAACAGCAAACCTGTTTGCCACTCAAACAGATCAACACGCATACGCTTACGCAATTGGATCCTCTTTTCAGTCAGCAGATGTTGACGGTCGAGGCATTGCATCAGAAACTAAACTCATACCAGACGATAGGTACAGCTGACAGCCATACACCTTTAGTGCTCAATAAAGAACGTCTTTATTTACGTCGCTATTATCAATATGAGCAAGAGCTCAGCACTATGATTAACAAATTAGCTCAGAAAGAAACACCTTTGTCTCAAGCGATTCGCCCTTTGCTCGACCAACTCTTTCCACCTACACAACAACAGATTGATTGGCAGAAAGTTGCAGCCATTACAACACTGATGCAACCTTTAAGTTTTATTACCGGCGGACCGGGAACAGGAAAAACGACAACAGTTGCTAAAATTTTATTGCTTTTACAGCAACAGCAACCAGATGCTTTAATTCAGTTGGTTGCCCCCACAGGTAAAGCAGCAGCAAGATTAAGCGAATCCATCAAACAGAGCAAAATACGCTTATGCACAATGCACCCAGATCTGCAAGACATCATGGAGGCTTTACCAGAGGAGACTAAAACCATCCATCGGTTATTAGGCATTCGATCACAACAAGCGCGACCTGTTTATGATCAGCACAACCCACTTCACCTTGACGTCTTGCTGGTGGATGAGGCATCCATGATAGATGTATCCATGATGGTCAAACTATTTCATGCACTACCGGATCATGCTCGCATCATTTTGCTGGGTGATCCTGAGCAACTTGCCTCAGTTGAGGCCGGCTGCGTACTGGCTGATGTATGCGATCCTCTCAAAACATCCGAGCATCAATGGATCATGCGATATAGTCTCGAACGTATTGAACAACTTTCAAGGCTCTGCCAACAAGATTTCACACATGACATAAAACCCAGTACAGCATCGCTTGCAAACTGTATCTGTGTCTTAACGCAAAGCCATAGATTTAAGTCTAACTCAGGCATAGGAAAATTAGCTCAAGCCGTCAACCTCAATCAACAAGACACACTCACATTACTGTGGAATAACCCAAGCTACCCAGACTTAGCTTGGTTTGATCCCGAAACAGAGCTCGATGCTTTTATAGCTCAATGCTGTCAACAATTTGTACCCTATTTAAAGGTGATGCACACTTCTCCTGCACAAGTGCTGTCAGCGTTTCAAAAGTTCAGATTGCTCAGTGCTACGCATTTAGGGCATCTAGGCGTCGCCGATCTCAACTATCGTATTGAGAAAGCACTGACTCAAGCAGGGTTACTTCGACCTCATACTGAATTTTATTTAGGACGCCCTTTGCTCATTCAAAGTAATGATTATGGTTTAAACCTATTTAATGGAGACATGGGGATGATTTTGCACATGCCAAACGATAAACGCCCTATGGCGTACTTTCAAAGTGATCAAGGTGAAATTGTGAGCTATTTACCTGCACAGCTTCCGAAGCATCAAACCTGCTTCGCCATGACCATTCATAAAAGTCAAGGCAGTGAATTTGATACCGTAGCGACCGTTATTGCCCCCAACTTGCTCAGCCACCAACCTGATTTTTTAAGTCGAGAACTGATTTATACCGCAATCACCCGTGCAAAAAAACAGCATATCAGCCTCGCAACACTACCGAGTTTTCGTCATAGCGCGCAACATCCGACAGTGCGTGCCTCTGGCTTACAACAGAAATTATGGTCGCATACAATATGAAAAACTGTTCGTCTTTGAGAACTAAAAAATAAAAAAAATTTCAAATCAGAACATAAGATTTCTTGATTTGAATAAAAAAGAAGTATAAGATCCATGCATAAAATAAAACTTAAATCTAACAATCAAGGAAGCTTGTTATGCTGAACTACCTACGTCCGCTTTGTATTGCGTCTTGCCTGTCTGTAATTTGCTCAGCAGCTTATGCTGGAGACCACGGCTCAGCCGTCGGCCATGCCGTTAAAAAAATTTCAAAATCAAAAGTTTATCATGTTACCGCAAGTGATCAAAAAGGTATGCGTTTCGACTTCTCACCTACTTTAGAATCCAAACCTATTCATAAAGGCGACACAGTAACATTCATCGTAAAAAATACAGGATTTGTCGATCACGAGTTTGGCATTGATAATGAGCAAGGAGCCAAAAAACTCAGTCAGATGATGCTTCAAAATCCAATGATGAAGCATGCGGGGCCCAATATTGTGTCGCTCAAGCCACAGGAAACAAAAGAAATTACGTGGAAGTTTTCAGGCGAGGAGTCTATTTACTTTAGTTGTACTTTACCTGGCCACTTCGCTGCAGGTATGTATAAAACCACGCAACTAGCAAAACATTAATCCGTTTCATTTTTGTATAGGTGCTCCAAAAAGTCTAGGAAGAGTATGCTGATAGCATACTCTTCTTATATAACTTAATATAACTTAAGTCGTCATCTTTCGATATACGCCCTCCGCTTGTTGCAGAAAACGCTCGTCACCTCTCACTTGATACATATACTGATACCAGAACCAAGATAATCCCCAAAGATATATTTTCGCATTATCTAAAGACATGACTTCATCATCACTCAAATCTTGTATCAAAGCTGCATCCAGAAAAGATGGATCATCTAATCCCAAGCTTGCAAAATCCAAAACTCTATAACTCTTTTGCGCATACTCAAAATCAATCAAATAACATTGATCGTGCGTAAAAAGCATATGATCTGTATATAAATCCATATGACACAAACCTAGAGGCAAAGAAGCAGCCTCAAGCTGCTTTGCTGCATGATACGCACGCTGCATCACCTCATTTTGTGCACACACATGCTTCCTCTGCGGATCAAGCTTCGCTTGATAGGTCATGAGTGTTTCGGTTAGAGATAAAACAGTTCCATTCAAAGAAGCTCCAAGCTGATGAAACTGACGCAATGTTGTCGAAAGTAAGGCTTGATGCTGTACACCGCCTTGATAAAGTTGAGCCTCAATAAACTCAGCTACAACAAAGCGATATGTTGCATCAACATGGATAAGTTGAGGTGCCAAACCTTTTTTTGCTGCCAAACGCCATACTTGAATTTCTTTTTCAGCTTTCACAAATGCTTGTACGTCTTTGTTGTACTGTTTCACAAAAAAAGAAGCACCTGATACCGTTTTTATACGATAACTTAGATGACTATAAGATAGAGGTAAGGCTTCTACAGAAGCGACCTCACCAATTGGAAATTGGCGTAAAATAGCTTCAATATGCATAAGATACTTTCTGTAATTTCAGCCATGAAAAGTAATTATACAAAGCAAAAACGATATATATACAATACAAAAAGCTGGTAACCAACAAGCCTTTTTCTAAGTACATATAAATAGATAAGCTATCAATCACAATCCAATAGATCCAATTATCAATGACCTTATTAATCAACATGAAGGTCGCAACAATCGCAAAACATGTTGTAAAAGAGTCAAGATAAGTCATGCTTGAAAGAGAAAAGTAGTTCAAGATGAAACCGATCATCAATGCCACCAGCACAGTCGGTACACCTACTTTGAGATGTTGTGACATAGTCCAGCTTTGTACAGGCTTATCGACTGTTTTTTGATTTAAAACCCAACAATAAAAGCCATACAAGGCCATCACTAAATAAAAAATATTCAGTAAAGATTCCATCCATAAATTCACATCGAAGAAAAGCCAAGTATAAATTGCTGTACTCATAAAAGCACAGAACCAACCCGCTGGGTGTAATGTAGCGGTAAAATACAAATAAGCCATACAGAACAAAGCTGCAATCACTTCATACATGCCCAACATATCAAACCGACTCTAAATCTAACGTACCATGAATAAACTTACACACAAAAACAGACTGCCCCCACTTTTGATAAGCTTGCTTAATTTCAACTTGAAGAATATGCATGAGTGTATCGTAATCACCTGTCAGTTGAGTACAAGTGGCAGTAGTCTTTCTTTGTATCGTATCGTAATGTTGGATGCGCTCGATAAACCACTGAATAGCTGCGATATAGCGGTCTTCTTCTAAAGGGTACATGGAAATTTCAATCGTGATATGCATTGTTTACCTCAAGATCTCTGCAAAAAAATAAAGACGACCCAGAGTACACATAAAGAGAAAGCAAACAAGTGATATACCATTCCTACGCTAGTACAATCTAGATCAGGTTCAAAGGGTTTGTCTTGCGACATCTCAGTTATATAACACCCCTTGGCAGCGACTAATATACATGATTTAGCCTATTTTGGGTAGACGCAAAATAGTTCTATGTAAAATTATTAAAAATAAAGATAAGCCTTAGCGATAGGACAAAGCACATCATTTTGCCATGCGGTCACACATACATAACGCGCAGCATCTTGTGGCTCGATAATTTGACATTGCGCATAAGTAGCTCTATGCGTTGCCGGCTTTATATACTCAACAGATAAACGAATTAATTTAAACTGATGATAACCTGAGTCTCTGAGCATAAGCTCGGTGATCGCCGAGGTTTGCATAAAACCTGACAAAGCACCTTGATGCAGAGCTGATGAAGTGAGCGCATTCAGGTTTTGCGTCAAAGCAGGTAATGTAAATACCAAGCCTTGATCCGAATCATCACACTCAATACACATCGACATCGCATAAGGTATTTGACTTAAAATATCTTGAACTCGCTTCAACTTTGTTCTCCCAATAATAACGCTTGAACCTGTTCAGGTATCGGTTCTTTTGAAGTGCATGGAAAAGAAGCCCAAGCATAAGCAAGGGGTACTTCGATAAAATGTTGATAAGCAATCACTCTAATCAGTAATAATTCAGGTGTAAAGTGAGCACATTGAGCACGCGCAAAAAGAGGAAAACCTATTGATGCCTGATGCGCATAATCTACACACATATCCATAGAGTAAGGAGAAATAATGCGATGCATGCGATAAAAAAGTGTACACAGTGCACACGCTTGAGCGGTGATATCCATCAAGCTGATATAAGCACTACGACACACTTTTCTTAATTGCTTATCAGCAATAATGTGCTGCTGATACGGCATAGTCACAATCACCTCTTCAAACCCTGCGGAGTGAACAGATAGATTTAAATATTCGGCATGATGTGCTTGCTGAACAAATTCAGCAGCCATATTTTGTATTTTTAAACGATTAATTTGTGCCACATACTCACTCAGCTAACATAGGGCCAAGCGGCTTACCTCCTAATAAATGCATATGGATATGATAAACCTCTTGTCTTCCATGTGCATTACAATTCATCATCAAGCGGTAACCGTCTTCGGCAACATTTTCTTCTTTAGCAAGTTTAGCAGCAACTGTAAATAAACGTCCTAAAGTCTGTTCATGCTCTGGTTTCACATCATTTACGGTAGGAATAAGCACATTAGGAATAATTAAAATATGCGTGGGTGCTTTCGGGTTAATATCTCTAAAGGCTGTAACCAAATCATCTTGATACACGATATCAGCTGGAATTTCTTTACGAATAATTTGACTAAAAATAGTTTCTTCCATTTTGTAAGAGTCCTTATGTTATAGTTTGCTCATTGTATCAAATTTTGTCATCAAAAATAAACTTAGGATAAGTTCATGATTCAGTACCATATAGAACCTTTCGAACCTCACACACATAGATTTCAGGTGCGTATTAGCTGTGATGCACAAGCTCAGCAGATCATCAGTTTGCCCAATTGGATTCCAGGAAGCTACCTTATACGCGACTTTTGTCAGCATATTCTTACTCTATATGTCACGGATGCTCAGGAGCAAAATATTTCTTTTAAGCAAATAAGCAAAAACAAATACCAGCTAAACAATACAAGCGCACAGCAAGTACATATTCATTATCAAGTTTACGCTTGGGATTTATCAGTACGTAGTGCTCATCTTGATCAAACACATGGATTTTTTAATGGTAGCAGTGTGTTCTTTCTGATTGAAGGTCAAGAAAATACGACGTGCCAAGTACACATTTCTTTGCCTGACAAACCGCCCTACTCAACATGGAAAGTCGCAACAGGTATGCCTCAAATAGCAGGAGATATGTTTCAAGCAGGTACTTTTGAAGCTGAAGATTATGATGCACTCATTGACTACCCAGTTGAAATGGGTCCTCTTGATATTCATGAATTTACTGCTTGTGGCATACCTCATTATCTGGTTTTAAGTGGTCGTCACTTTGCTGATATGCAAAAAATATGTACTGATTTAACCCAAATCTGTGAAACCGAAATTCAACTTTTTGGAGGCAAAGCTCCTTTTGATCGTTATTTATTTTTAACCACAGTATTGAATCAGGGTTATGGCGGTTTAGAGCATAGAAACTCTACAGCATTGATTTGTTCTCGACATGATTTACCCTGCAAGCAAGATGTGGAAAAGAGCAATGACTATGTGACGTTTTTAGGTCTTTGTTCACATGAATATTTTCATAATTGGAATGTAAAGCGTATCAAACCTGCTGAGTTTATTCCTTATCAACTGGATACAGAAACCTATACCAAGCAACTTTGGGCTTATGAAGGTATTACCTCGTACTACGATGACTGGCTTCTTTATCGTAGTCGTCTTATTTCTAAAGAACGTTACTTAGAGCTTTTAGGTCAACATATCACAAGAGTTATGCGTGGTAGTGGACGCCTCATACAAACCTTAAACCAATCGAGCTTTAATGCATGGACTAAGTTCTATCAACAAGGCGCCAATGCAACAAATGCCATTGTCAGTTATTATGCCAAAGGTGCTTTATTCGCTTTATATTTAGATCTATCTATGCGTCTGCGTACCGAACACCGCATCAATATTGATGATTTGATGCAAACTTTATGGGCCGATTTTTGTCAGGCTAAAGCAAACTACCAAGGTACAGAAAACGATACACACCAAAACATCGCAGAGAAGCTATGTCAGCAAAGTTTGCAGGATGTTTTTACGTATCTTGATAATACACAAGATTTACCTTTAACCGAAGTTTTTATGCACTTTGGTATAGAGCTCAAACAAAGAGCTAAAACATCTTTTAAAGATCGAGGCGGACAAGAAAGTACGCTACATTGGATAGACTTAGGTATACAAGGTCAAGCGAACACAGAAGGTTTTAAAATTCAATCTGTACAGCACGAATCCATTGCAGCCCAAGCAGGATTGAGTGCAGGAGATCGTCTGATTGCCTTTAATCAATTTAAAGTAAATGAAAGTTTTGACCGACTCTTGCAGCAATATCAAGCCGGTGACACTGCTACACTACATTGGTTTAGACGCGATGAATTAATGGAGAGTACAATTCAACTCCAGCTGCCCATGCAAAGCACTTATACTTTGCATATAATTGATGAAAACAAAGCATCAATGTGGCTGAACGTTGAATAGAAGATTTAAGGCGCTAACCTCTCAACAGACCAATCACCTTTTGTCTGTTCGCGTTTAAACAAGAAGCGATCGTGTAAACGAAAAGGCCGACCCTGCCAAAACTCAATCGAGGTCGGCTGAATACGGTAACCTCCCCAAAAACTCGGAGCTTCTAGAGTTTTATTTGCAAACTCGGCTTGGTACTCAAGAAATTCGCGTTCAAGCTCTTCTCTTGACTCAATCACTTTGCTCTGCTCAGAAACCCACGATGCAATTTGACTCTCTTTCGGTCTCGCATTAAAGTACATCTGTGTGTCTTGACGCGACACCAACTCCGCAGTGCCAGTTACCACGACTTGACGGTCAAGTTCCATCCAAGGAAAGAGTAAACTGACCTGTGCATTTTCTTCAATATGAACTGCTTTTCTACTTTTTAAGTTGGTAAAGAAAACAAAACCTTGTTGATCCACTTGTTTAAGCAAAACCGTACGCTGAAAAGGCTGTAATTGCTTATCAACCGTGGCCAAAATCATCGCACTGGGATCCAGAGCATCTGTTTGTAGCATCTGCTCTAACCATACTCCAAATAATTCTAAAGGCTCTTTAGGTAAATCAGAGCGATGTAACTCATCCTGTTTGTATTCTCGGCGTTCAGCAGCTAAATCTTGCTTATGTATCATAAGAAAAACTCCATTGTATGATCTAAAAATGTAAATCTTTTGAGATTCTACATTTTAACAAGCTATGATAGAATAGTTCCTTTAAAATTTATTGAATTTAAATATTTTTTCACTTATATCGACACATAATATAGGACAATATATATGAAGTTTCTTGTGACAGGTGGTTTAGGTTTTATCGGCTCTCACACCACTATACAACTTATAGAGGCTGGGCACGATGTCGTCATTGTAGATAATTTATCTAACTCCTGTCTTACTGTGCTTGAAAGAATATACCAGATTACTCAAAAGCAGGTGCCTTTCTATCAAGTTGATATCTGTCATGCTGACGCACTTAAACAAGTCTTTATAGAGCATAAGATAGATGGAGTCGTACACTTTGCAGGATTAAAAGCCGTAGGTGAATCGGTTAAAAAACCACTCACCTACTTTCAAAATAATGTAGTAGGCACATTGAACTTATTAGAATGTATGCAACAAGCTGGTGTATATAAGTTCATTTTTAGCTCTTCCGCAACAGTTTATGGTCAACCGCAAAGCGTACCTATTAAAGAGGATGCACCTGTTGGCAAAACAACAAATCCATATGGCACCTCAAAGTATATGGTTGAGCGATTACTTCATGATTATGCAACATCCAACTCCCAACTTAGTATCGTGGTTTTACGCTACTTTAATCCTATTGGTGCACATGTTTCAGGTCTCATTGGTGAAGATCCGAGCGATATTCCTAATAATCTTATGCCCTACATCAGTCAAGTTGCTGTAGGCAAACTCAAAGAACTGGCTATTTTTGGCGATGATTATTCAACGGATGATGGTACCGGCGTACGCGATTATATTCATGTTGAAGATCTAGCATCAGGTCATTTGAAAGCATTGGATTATGCTCATACACATCAAGGTGTTGCTACATTCAATCTTGGAACTGGCCAAGGCTATTCTGTACTCGAGATGGTTCGTGCATTTGAAGATCACTCTGGCCAAAGTATACCTTACCGTATTGCACCCAGACGACCAGGTGACATAGCCGTTTGTTATGCTGACCCACACCATGCGCAGCACACACTAAAGTGGCGCGCAACACGCAAGCTGAGCGATATGATGCAAGATACTTGGCGCTGGCAAAAAAAGAACCCTAACGGATATTAAGCAGCACTGGAAGTTGATAGAGGCATTAAAAAAGCTGGATAACGCCTTCATCCAGCTTTTTGCTTGCACCGTATAGATACGGCACTCTGTTACTTCTCTTGCTTATCTGTGTCTATGGTTTCGCCATCTATAACCTTAGCTTGAGCGGCAGGGTCATCTAAATCTTTATGACAATACCGACAATGTTTTGCGAGCTCTTGGATCCACTCTGCACAAAAAGGACACCTTTTCATACCATCACGAACCAGACTACCACCTTCAGGAACTAGAGGTGGCAACATAAATACATGAGGTAGAGCGACCAAAAAAGCAATCGAGCCATAAACCCACCAGAGAAGGAAAGAACGTCCTTTATAAAAAGCAATCAAGCCCACAATTAAGCCGAGCATTAAAGATAATACAAAAAAGGTCATATTTTTCTCTCTTTATTATTTATCTGGCAAGTAAAATTCAAGAAGCTTAGCTTCGCCTACCTTCCAACTGTCTAACTCAACAACACTCGACGGCACAAACGACGTCGGAGAAAATTGAGGACCAAATTCACATACCAACTCGCCTAAAATAGGCATATGCGAAATCACGAGTACATCTTCTGCACCATATTTATCACAATAAGCTTCAATAATATGTGAAGCTTGTGTGACATCCGCATTAGGTTTAAGCTCATCCAAAATATGCACCTGAACATCCTGAGCTAAATGAGGCTGTACTTGCTTCCAAGTATGCTGTGTTCTCACATAAGGGCTAACTAACACTAAGCTAATGGCATAAACAGAAAGTCGCGTTCCCATTTGATCCGATTGCAATAGACCTCGCTCTGTCAACTCACGTGATTCGTCTGTTGGTGCATCAAAAGAAGCTTCTCCATGACGCATCAAAAATAATTTCATTCTTTCAATATCCTAGTTTGCTTTTGAAGTATAAAAACTTGTGTTTTGTTCTCTCATCTTAAGTAAGATATCACAAGGAAAAAAGCGTTCCCCATATTGCGTCGAAAATAATTTCATACGCTCAACTACTTGTGCAACCCCAAGCCTATCCATATAGTGAAATGGTCCACCGAGAAAAGGAGGAAAACCAATGCCAAAAATCGCGCCAATATCGCCATCTCTTGGATGAGCAATAATACCCTCTTGCAAACATCTTGCAGCCTCATTGAGCATTTGTAATACACAACGCTCAACAGCTTCAGCAGGCAATGGAATTGTTTTACCTGATAGCTTCAATACAGAATAAACCGCAGGATCTATCACTTTTCGATCTTGTTTCTTACTTTTATATAAGTAAAATCCTTTTTTCACTTTTTTACCTAATCTTTGATCTGCTATCAAAGATTCAAAGATATCAGGTACGTGGAAACGATCTCCTAATTTTTCAGTTAAAATTGGAACAATCTTAGCGCTGATGTCAATCCCAACTTCATCAAGTAAAGTAAAAGGGCCTAAAGGAAAACCAAACCTAACTACTGCTTGATCAAGCTCCAAAGGACAGACTTGCTCAAATAACAAACGTGCTGCTTCAGACATATATAAAGCAAGAATCCGGTTGACGTAAAAACCTGCGCAATCTTTCACAACAATAGGTGTTTTTCCTTGTTTGCGCGCCAAATCCACTGCGGTTGCAATAGCTGTTTGGGAGGTTTGATCATGAGGGATCACCTCAACAAGAGGCATTTTATCAACAGGAGAGAAATAATGTAGACCGATCACATTTTGTGGTCGGCTTGCTGCTTGCGCAATATCGGCAATAGGTAAAGATGAAGTATTTGATGCAATGATGGTCTCTGCATGAACAGCTTGCTCAAGTTCTTGAACAATTTGATGCTTCAACTTCAAATCTTCATAGACGGCTTCGACTACGATATCCGTCTCTTGTAGTCCAGCATAACTGGTCGATGTAGACAATAAAGCTAAAGTACGATTAAATTGCAGTCGCGACATATAACCGCGCTTCCATTTACTCTTCAATAAACGATGGCTATGTGCCAAAACCATACTCAAACCTTGCGGCTTTAAATCTTTAATACGGGTTGGAATTTGAGCTTTAGCAATGGTGATTCCAGCAATACCTCCTCCCATAAATCCACCGCCAATCACTGCCACTTTTCTTATCTTTAAAGGTTGACTTGTGCCCGCTCCAGTTTCCTTTTTCATCTGTGTTGTAGAAAAAAAGATAGACCGCAAAGCAGCCGACTCCGGTGTTTGTACTAATTCTCCAAATGCTCTTGCCTCTGTTGGATAATCTGCTTTTTGAAATAGCTTTTGTCCTTGCAACGCACAGTGGATGATTTTTTCAGGAGCAGGATAATTACCTTGTGTTTTTGCTTGAACCTGTTTCAGAGCTTTGTTACAAATCATGCGTCGCCCTGTTGGAAAGGATTCGATGATTTTAAAAGCCAACGGCTGTTTTAACTTACGTTGAAAACGAGAAGCTTTTTTTACCCATGATTTTGCTGTCTGCATCAATAGAGGTTGTGCAACAGC
>DDNL01000032.1 GCA_002341165.1 Shewanellaceae bacterium UBA2521 | reverse complement strand
CATGATGATCAACACGGAACAGCTATCGTCACCGCTGCAGGTATGCTGAATGCTTTAGCACTGCAAGGCAAAGCGATTGAGGATGTTAAAATTGTATGTCTCGGCGCAGGGGCAGCAGCCATTGCTTGTATGCATTTATTGGTTGAATGTGGCATCAAAAAAGAACACATTTATATGATTGACCGTAAGGGTGTGATTCATAGTGAACGCGAAGATCTTAATGAGTACAAACAACAATTTGCGCTCGAAACGGATCAACGCACTTTAGCCGATGCGATGCAAGGTGCAGATGCTTTTCTAGGTTTATCAGGTGCGAATTTATTGTCAGAAGAACACTTGCAAAGCATGGCAGAACGTCCTGTTGTATTTGCTTGCTCTAATCCTGATCCAGAAATTAATCCAGAGCTGGCTAAAAAAGTCCGCCCAGATATGATTTTTGGTACAGGTCGCAGTGATTATCCAAATCAGGTCAACAATGTATTGTGCTTCCCGTTTCTTTTCCGTGGCGCTTTAGACGTACGTGCACGTTGCATTAACTTGCCTATGAAAATTGCAGCAGTGAAAGCTCTGGCTGATTTGGCAAAAGAGCCGGTACCTCAAGCCGTCATTGATGCGTACCCTGAAATCTCTGATTTAGTCTTTGGTCCAGAGTATGTCTTGCCTAAGCCTATCGATCCAAGACTTTTACCACGTATTTCTGAGGCGGTTGCTCAAGCTGCAATCGATTCTGGTGTGGCAAGAAAGTTTTGATATAAAAAGATAAAAAAATCTCGAAAGTAGCTACGTTAAACGTAGCTTTTTTTTTGAACTTATTGTGTATCAGAGGTGGTGTGCTTCTTTGCCAAAATAACGCTTTTTGCAGTAAAAACTCACTGCAATTGAAGTGCGTCATAGCTTACTTTAAAAAAGGGCAGATAAGTACTTCTAAAGCTTGTATATGTGCGAGCTCGTCTCAATAGGTTGACCTAAATAGGCTGTGATTTGTGGTTGCCAAGTCGATTCTTGTTGTTTTGCTTGATAGCGAGCAAGTAACCAGCCTAAAGTACCTCCTAAAACGCCTCCTACGAGTGCAGTGATGTCTGTATTGTAAGATGCGGGGCGGATAGATTCAGCGATAAACAAGCCGATGAAAAATCCCATCAGAGGATATAAATATCCGAGCATAGCCGCTTTTACTACAGAAGCTTGAGGTAAACAGAGTTTAACTTGATCGCCGATGTGCACAGTTTGTGTTGTCTGGCATGTGACTACAATATGATCGGGTGTGAGTGCTTGCGTGATCGGAGCAACACTACACTGATGGCTGCTGTGACACTTAGAACAGGTACTTTTTCGTGTGATGGCAACATCAATCCATGTACCTTTCTTCTCTATCACATAACCTATTTCTTCTTGCATGTTAGCGCGCTTTATCTTTTATGTTGAGTTTCATCTTTTGTATCATATCATGAGCTCGTTTTTTAATCGCCATGATGATATCGTGACCTGTGCGTTAGGTTACCATATTTCAACTCTATCTTAAAGAAAAGGGCGTCAGGCTCAGATGCAGTACTTACGCTGCGAAAAGTATTCTATCACATTCCTACGATCTACACATCGTGGCTTCATTTCGGTGTTTTACTGTTTGCTGGGTAAGGTTTGGGTTGCTGCAGTTCATCTTGCATCTCTTCTTGCAACAGTAATTGTTCTCTTAGCTTTATATCTCTATAAGTAGCTGACTGTGTTTCAGATAAATCATGTTCTATCGGTTGAGATTGCAATCCAACAGGACTAATTTGACCTAAAAAAGGTTTAGTGTGCTGTGAATGTATCGGGTCAGATGGCGCAGACGGAATGTGTGCAAGGTGAACAATAAAAAGAGCAACACTTGCAGCAATTGTACTTTGGGCGAAGAGCGAGGTGTATGCTTTCTTTTTCTTGAGCCAGTTTTTGAATGGAATAATTGTTTTCTTCTTATCTTTCTGATTATTCACAGGTGCTGGATGTGTTTCAATATATTGCGCAATGCGCTCAGATAAGTCGGTATCGATGTGAGAAGCCAATTCTTGGCGCATCGCAGCTCCAATGAGGTGATAACGTGCCCAAGTTTGCGTCATTTCAGAATCAGGTTTCATGTTTTCTATGCCCTGCTCATCATCCATGATGGCACTTAGTTGTTCAAGCTCACATTGGTTGTTTTTCATATTATGTTCGTCCTGTTCGGGTCGTATGCTGCTCAAGTAAAGGAGCAATGTATTGATCAATAAAGCTTCGAGCTCTAAAAATACGCGAGCGTACTGTGCCGACTGGACACTGCACTTGCTCGGCAATCTCGTCATAACTCAAGCCTTCAACTTCTCGTAATTGAATGACTTGCTGTAGTTCCGGCGAGAGTTGATGCATGGCTTGTTGAATTGCATCAATCACTTGATCCGATTGAGTGAGATGCTCTGGATTATGATTGGAGGTTGCTATGTTTTGTATGCAGCTGTCATCTCTTTCATTATCAGCAAGTTGCATACAACTTTTTTTCGATCTTAAAAAGTTTTTGGAGCAGTTAATAGCGATACGATATATCCAAGTATAAAAACTACTATCACCTCGAAATTTGTGTATTGCCTTATAAGCTTTAATAAATACTTCTTGGCATATTTCTGCGGCATCATGTTCGTTTTTGACATAGCTTTGTATGATTTGCGTTAATCGGTTTTGGTACTTGCTTACAAGCAAGTTAAACACATGCAATTCACCACTTTGAATGCTTTCTACAAGCGCTAAGTCATTGTTGATTTGGAGCATACAACCTATACACCTTCTAAAAATTTCTTAAAGTAAAATCTAACCTTAGATGCTTAAATGATAAAAAAGTTCTACAGAATACAAAAACACTTTATGTGCAAGCTAAAATTAGTTTAAAATCAACAGCAAAATAGATAGAAGTGGTAATGAGACCATGATTTCTGATTTAAAGCAAACATGTGATGTATTAATTGTGGGCAGCGGCGCTGCAGGTTTAACATTGGCTTTGAGTGTTGCAGAGCATATGAGTGTTATCTTGCTTTCAAAAAATGATTTGAAAGAAGGCTCCACTTTGTATGCACAAGGTGGTATCGCAGCGGTATTAGATGAGCAAGACAGTATTGCATCTCATGTGGAAGATACCATGAATGCTGGAGCTTACCTCTGTGATCCACAGGTCGTTAAGTTCACCGCAGAACAAGCTAAGCCTGCTTTAGAGTGGTTGATACAACAAGGTGTGGCGTTTGATACAGAGCCTTCTCAAGATGGTACACCACATTATCATTTAACACGTGAAGGTGGTCACAGTTATCGGCGTATACTTCACTCGGCTGATGCAACAGGCAAAGAGTTACAAACAAGCTTGCAGCAACAAGTCTTTGATCACAAGAATATACGCATTCTGCCTTATCATCATGCTATTGATTTAATCACCACCAAGAAGTTGGGGCAAGCCGGGCATCGAGTGTTAGGGGCTTATGCTTGGGATGAGCATAAACAACGTGTCAAAACCATTCATTCGCGATTTGTCGTTATAGCTACAGGTGGTGCTTCTCAGGTTTATCAATATACATCTAACCCTAATATCTCTTCAGGTGATGGTATTGCTATGGCTTGGCGTGCCGGATGTCGTGTTGCCAACATGGAATTTAATCAATTCCACCCAACCTGTTTATACCATCCTCAAGCACGCAATTTTTTATTGACTGAAGCACTTCGAGGCGAAGGTGCGCACTTAGTTCGTCCAGATGGAAGTCGTTTTATGTTTGATTTTGATGAGCGTGGTGAATTAGCTCCTCGTGATATCGTGGCAAGAGCGATTGACTTTGAAATGAAGCGCTTAGGTTTGGATTGCTTGTTTCTTGATATCAGCCATAAATCAGCTCCTTGGATTCAGCAGCACTTTCCTACTATCTATGCGCGTTGTCTGGCGTTGGGTATTGATATTACCCAAGAGCGTATGCCTATTGTGCCTGCTGCACATTATACTTGCGGTGGTGTGATGACGGATCTTAATGGGCAAACTGATCTCAATGGTTTATACGCAGTTGGTGAAGTCAGTTACACTGGGCTACATGGTGCAAACCGCATGGCAAGTAATTCTTTGCTTGAGTGCATTGTGTTTGCGCGTAGCGCAGCGACGTCGATATTGAATTTGCGCCATCATTACAGTGTACCGACTCACTTACCTTTGTGGGATGAAAGTCATGTTGTCAATTCAGATGAAGAAGTTATTATTTCTCATAACTGGCATGAGCTAAGACTTTTTATGTGGGATTATGTTGGCATTGTGCGATCAGACAAACGTTTAGCAAGAGCTTTAAGGCGTATCTCTTTATTACAAAGTGAAATACAAGAATATTATAGCCATTTTAAAGTGAGTGGCCATTTGTTAGAGTTACGCAACTTGGTTCAGGTATCGGAGTTGATTGTGCGTTGTGCTCAAACAAGAAAAGAAAGTCGCGGACTTCATTATAATATTGATTACCCTGAAAAGCTGCAGAAGCGAACGCCCACAATTTTACAGCCTGATTAATGTAGTTTGTGTTTGATGTGCTGAAGAGAGCGACATAGGTTTTTATAGGCATACACTGTGAGAGTATCATGCCAAATCCATATTTTACGTATGTTTTGGCTTTCTTCTTCTTGAATCACAAAGGAACAAAAGTAAGCACAAACCCATTTCACTTGTATCACTTGATAAGTATCTTGTTGTAAATGAAACTGCATTTCACATGTATCACTAAGCCAAAAAGAGGGCTGTGTTTGATGTATCTTCCTTTGATCGAGAAAGACACTACAAAGTATGGCCACGCATAATAAAGCCTGCCATATAGGCCAATAGCCGTTCTGATCATATATGCTAAGTACACAGATCATAGAGGCGATTGCTGCGATAAAGCTGAACCGAAATGGCCATAGCGAGGCCTTAAAATAGAAACTATGCACCTGCGGGGCGAATCTTATCAATCAGTGCGTTTAACTGAGGATTCGAACAGACTTCTGAGCGCATAAACCAAGCAAATATCTGTGGATCATCACAAGCGAGAAGCTTCTCAAATAGGTGCTTTTCTTCGAGTGAAAGCGCGTCATATTGCTGTTGTAAAAAGGGACGCAAGAGGCTGTCCAGTTCGAGCATGCCCCGACGGCATGCCCAGTTTAGTCGTGGTTTATCCATAAGCTCTGGCATGATGCAGTAACTCCTTAAATAGCGACAGGTGCTTTGATGTGTGGATGGGCACTGTACCCTTCAAGTTGAAAATCATCAAACTGATAATCAAAAATAGAATCAGGACGACGCATAAGACGCATAGTGGGCAAGGGTAAAGGCTCCCGTGTTAATTGCAGCTCGGTTTGCTCTATATGGTTGAGGTACAAATGTGTGTCTCCACCTGTCCAAATGAATTCTCCGAGCTCTAAATCACATTGCTGCGCTACCATCATGGTTAACAGAGCATAACTTGCAATATTGAAAGGTAAACCTAAAAAGACATCACAGCTACGCTGATATAGCTGGCAGCTTAGCTTATTGTTAGCGACATAAAACTGGAAAAAAGCATGACAAGGTGCAAGTGCCATATCATCAAGCTCTGCTACATTCCATGCTGAGACAATCAGTCGTCTTGAGTCGGGTTGCTGCTTGATCTGATCAATCAGTTGTGTAATTTGATCAATAGATTGACCTTGAGTTGTAGGCCAGCTACGCCACTGCGCACCATAAACAGGGCCTAAATCACCTGATTCATCTGCCCACTCGTTCCAAATCGAGACACCATGATCTTGCAGATAGTTGATGTTTGTGTCGCCTTTTAAAAACCATAATAATTCATGGATGATAGAGCGCAGATGACACTTCTTTGTTGTGACAAGAGGAAAGCCTTGCTCTAAATCAAAGCGCATTTGATATCCAAAAACAGATAAGGTACCTGTACCTGTTCTGTCTGATTTTTTTTCACCATGTGCCAAAATATGGCGCATTAAGTCTTGATATTGTTTCATGATTTGATCTTCGCATTTTTAAGATGAGCATGATGAGGTCGTATAATAAAATACAGACCCAAGAGCATCATAGGGATGCATAGAAGCTGTCCATGCGTGAATAAATTGAAGTGTAGTCCTATATGTGCGTCAGGCTCTCTCACCGTTTCTACAATAATACGTGATAAACCATAACCGATCATGAACATGCCTGATACGCTACCTACTTTGGTGGTTTTGTTTTTATACCACTGCAGTAAGATGAAGAGAAAAACACCTTCAAGAGCAAACTGATAGAGTTGTGAGGGATGACGCGGTAAATTGTCTACATGAGGGAAAATCATCGCCCAAGGTACGTCGGTTGTGCGTCCCCATAATTCACCATTAATAAAATTACCAATACGTCCTAAGCCTAAACCTATAGGCACATAAGGTGCTATGAGGTCTATGACTGCAAGATATTTACGGTTATGCGTCTTAGCATACCAAAGCATGGCAACCAGTACACCAATTAATCCGCCATGAAAAGACATGCCACCGTTTTGGATTGCAAACAGATAAGCTGGGTCTTCAATAAAGCGATCAAATTGATAGAATATGACATAGCCTATGCGCCCGCCTAGAACAGCACTAATGAAGCCTTGAAAAGCAATATCAGAAACTTGCTCTCGTGTCCAGACTCCATTTGAGCGATCGGCAACACGATTGAGTAATAGCAGACCTATAAGAAGTCCCAGTAAGTACATTAAGCCATACCAACGGACAGCGGGCTCTATGGTGAATCCAAAGAGGTTGAACTCTCCTAGAGAAAATAAAATAGGATCAATATTTGGAAAGGTAAAGTAATTTTGTGCGGTCATGTATTATTTGCCTTATTATGCATCTTTTTATTCTCAATTTGAAGGTTAATTGGGTTCAATTATATTTATATCTGAGTCAACAGGTGTATCTTTTGTTTTATCGTTTGGTTCTTTTTTTTTTGGCACCGTCATCGTATAACTTGCAAATTCATGCATGACTTTCCGATAGACCTCACGCTTAAACGAGACGACTTGACGTATTGGATACCAATAACTAACCCAACGCCAACCGTCAAATTCAGGATGCCCTGACGCTTGTAAGTCAACACATTCGTCCTGAGCGTTTAATTGTAATAAAAACCACTTTTGTTTCTGTCCTATACAGACGGGTTTACTGTCATGACGTATTAATCGCGCAGGTAAGCGATATTTTAACCAGCGTGCACTTGTAGCAATGAGGTTTACATGTTCTTGGCGTAACCCCACCTCTTCATAAAGCTCACGATACATAGCTTCCTCAGGAGTTTCACCTTCATGAATGCCTCCTTGTGGAAATTGCCATGAATATTGGCCATAGCGCCTTGCCCACATCACTTGCCCTTGCCGATTGCAGATGACTATACCGACGTTAGAACGAAATCCTTCGTTATCGATCACATGGACCTCAACTCTTTCGCCTTGAATACTAGAATTGTTTCATAAAGTAACAATTCTAGCAATCAAAGATGCAAAATCTTCTAAAAATTAATCTTTTAACTTTAGCTTAATTTGAAAATTTCTTACAATAAAGTCTTATAAAAGAACTAAGAGAAGGGAAAAAAATAAAGTATGCGTTTTGGTACACCTCTATCTCAAGATGAGCTTTTTGCTAGAGCAGATGCTCTATCAGGCGCTACGCTTGCGGAGCTCGCCCAAGAGGCGTCTTGGCCTTTGCCACAGAACTTGGCGAAGGATAAAGGTTATGTGGGACATTTATTAGAGTGTATTTTAGGTGCGGCTTCAGGCTCTAAACCACAACAGGATTTTCCACACCTGGATCTTGAGCTCAAAACTTTGCCTATTGGTTTGCATCTTCAGCCTTTAGAGACGACCTATATCACGACAGTGCCGTTGCTCAATCAAGGCCTAGTTGAGTTTGAGCAAACCGTACTGTATCAAAAATTAAAGCGTGTGCTGTGGATTCCTATTCAAGGTGAGCGTGAGATACCTCTGGCTCAGAGACTGATAGGAACGCCGTTTGTGTGGCAGCCTTGTGCACAGCAGTGGAGCTTGATACGACAAGATTGGGAAGAAATTATGACGCAAATTTGTACAGGTCATATAGAGACTTTATCAGCAAGACAAGGTCAGGTTTTGCAAGTTCGACCTAAAGCTGCGCATGGTCGTGCTCTCACTTCTGCGGTAGGACATGATGGAGTCTTCATACAAACGCGTCCAAGAGGTTTTTATCTCAAGAAGCATTTTACGCAGCAGATACTTCAAGATTATTTTTTTTAAAGTATGCGCATTTGTTGCTCAATTAATGCTGCAAGAGCTCTTAATGTATGCACTCTGTGGCTAGAAGGACGCCATACTAAGCAAATTTCTCTTTCTAACGCAGGTGTGTTTTGTCGAATGACTTCTAAATCAGAATGATTGAGAATATGAGACTTAAGAGCCATCTGAGGTAAGCAAGTAATCCCTTGATATGTATTCGTCATTTGAATGAGTGTCGATAAGTCGTAAAATGCGTTTGGGTTGATTTTTTGATGATGACTTTTTTCTGCATCTTGCATGATATGATCGTAAAGACAATGTGTTTTATCGAGCATAAATAAACTTTGATTGGGTATGGTATTTAAGTTGACAGGCTCTTGCATAGGGGAAACATGCTTTCTATGAGCAACCCACTGTAGTCTTTCTTTGCCTAAAGAATAAGATTGCATATCCTTTAATTTGGCTGGAAGAGCTAAAAGAGCAACATCTATCTCACCTAAATGAAGCTTTTCCAGCAGTTGGCTGCTGACATCTTCAGTAATGACTAATTTTAGATCAGACCACTTCTCTTGAGTTTGCTTTACTACTTTGGGCAACAAAAAAGGTGCTATGGTTGAGATACAACCGAGCTGTAATGTGCCATGAAAAGGCTTGCCATCAGAGCGCGCAAGATCAGTAATCTCTGAGACATCCATCAAGATTTTCTTGCAGCGTTTGACCACTTCTTCTCCTGTTTCTGTAAAAACAAAAGATTTATGTTGTCTTTCAAGCAGAGGCATACCTAATTGCTTTTCTAAAGTTTGAATACCGATAGAGAGTGTTGATTGTGTGATAGAACAAGCTTTTGCAGCACGACTGAAATGCTGTAACTCATGTAATTTAATCAAATAAAACATACTTTTCAGGCTAGGCATATTTTTCATGAGAAGTCGGTATCTTATTAGGAAAGCTTAAAAACATATCGGCAAGGGTCGAGTAAAGTAAATACAAAATTAAGCGGAAAAGTGTAATTTTTGGGCTTGCTCATTGAGTTGAGTCAAGTCTTAATTCTAAATCAAAGAGTTAAGAATTAAGACTGACATAAAAAAGTGACGCGTTGCTTAATTAGATGGACTGTACAAAAGTATTTATATCATCTTGCGTCGGCAAAGCACTAAAAGCGCCTGAACGCGTAACACAAAAAGAACCACAGTAGCTTGCAAAGACAATAGACTCCCTGAGTTGCGATGCACTAAGAGGTTGTTTGTGAATGATCTGTTGACTCATCGCGTAAAGAAAACCGCCAATAAAGGCATCTCCTGCAGCTGTGGTATCGATCGTATCACAAGAGGGTGGTGTGACATCCATTTGAGAGTTCTGTGTATAGCAGGTGATATGTTGCTTTCCTCGGGTGAGTAAAATCACTTGCACACCTAGTTGAAAGCATAGCTGAATGAGATCTTGCTTGGCGTGCTCAGGTTTTGCATGTTCTGTGAGCCATTTTAATTCATCTTCATTGAGCTTTAAAATATCCGTTGACGCAATCACCTTCATGACTCTTGAATAGATATGCTTGGGTGTTTGCCACAAATGGGTACGTAAGTTGATATCAAAACTAATAAGACAACATGCTGCTTTGGCTTGCTCTAGTCCTTTCAGCGTTGTTTGAAAAATAGCTTGTTCGCACAAACTATTAGAGCACATATGAAATATCTCATGTTGTTGAAAAGCAGCAAGACAAAAATCATGTGCTTTAAAAAGTAAATCAGCAGTTTGAGAGCGATAGAAAGTAAAATCGCGTTCGTTATGTTTATCTAGACAGATAAAAGCTAATGCAGTTTGAGCTTTAGCTGTGCGTTTACAATATTTGGTGTGTACGCCTGCTTGTTGTAGCTCTTGTTCAAGAAAGTCCCCAAACTTATCTTTGCCGAGCATGCCGACAAAACTCGCATTGCCTCCGAGCTTGGCATAAGCAACTGCGACATTTGCAGGTGCACCACCTGCGAATTTAGTAAACTGCTCAGGTTGACTGTCATTCGATAATAAATCAACTAAAACTTCACCGAAACAAAGTAAACTCATTAGGATATCCTTTTCTTATGAGAGAGATGTATGATCTCAGCTTCCGTTACATACGGCTGAGAGAGAATGAGACGTAAGAGATGTTGCTATGATATAAAAAGTGGCCGAAACCATGGTTGTTGCTCCTATTTTCAAGTATTTAAAGCGAGATGTGTTAACGATCTCGCTTTTTTTATGGGTAAGAAGAAGATTGCTTAGTCTTTTTCTTCATGATCTTTCTTGGCTTTATTCATCTCGGTATAAAGCACAAATACAATACCCAGAGCAAGAGTACAAAGAAAAATAATAATTTCCATGATTAATCCTTTAAGTAGATGTAAAAATTAGAAAAATTAAATTTATATTTAACAAGAACACTACTGTTCTTGCAAGTTAATCAGTCAAAAAATTAATACTTTTCTGAAAGAAACAGGTCAAAAAAGAAATTTCAGATCTTTTCTGAGACATTTCAGATTATATTGTCCTTTTGCTGTAATTTCGATCAGTTTGACTCCAGAAGACTTAAAGATTTTACGCACAAACACATCACGCTCGATTCTATCTGCTCGTTGATGAGACTGATCGTGCAGCTCAATACAGCATATAACGTTTAAGCTTCTTTTGTCGCAAATGACATAGTCAAGATGCTTGGCGCATATTTTTCCAAATATCTTATAGCGTTCCTGACCGTTAAAGCCTTCTTTGGGCTTCAGTACATCTGCGATTCTAACTTTACCAAAAATTAGCATGGAATCTGGAATGACCTGTTCGAGAGCTCTATAAAAACGTAGTTCACATGCTGTAAAGAGCTTATCTATAGACTCATAAGCATGACAATTGAAATCGGCAGATAGTTTTGGCTGATTTTTGCTGGGTTGGTAGAGGTAACTGTGTTGGCGTGCTTTAGTTTTGGCTGCATGCCATTTGATGACAAAGCAAATGAAAATAATTGTAAAGTTAACGAAATAAAATTTAAGCAACATGAAGTTTTTATAAAAAATAAAAGGTAACATACAGCTAAAATTTGCAATCAACAAGAATTAAATAGATTTCCAAATAAAAATAGGTTGAAAATTGTTGCATTATTTACAGCTTGATTGCTTTTTAAACAGCCTTCTAATATGCGAGAGGTTCATTTTCACTTTTTTCTGGTGCTTTACGAATTTGATTCAAAATAAAAAGACCAGCTACCAGCATAAATAGCTCAGCAATAATCATGGCAATCCATAAAAGAATAGATTCCCCGGTTAAAATTCCATAAGATGCCAGAGGAAGCTGTATGCCCCATTTTGTAAAAGTTTCTAGGAAGGTGATGCGTTTAAATGAGTTATAAACATGAAACATCGAAACAACTAATGAACATAGAAAATTTAAAGGATAATATAAAATCAGACATAACATAAAGTTTGACCACATATGACTTATGTTCTGAATATTATAAAGTCGATAAGCTATCACTTCATGATATGCAAAACACAGGATACCTATGAAAAAGCCGGCGAACATAACATAAGTGAACAAGTGTCGTCCTTGTTGGAAAGAAAGGTTATTTTGTAGTTGTTCTCGATGTTGTTCCATATACATAGTGGTTACACGTAAAAGCGCGATACTAAAAAGATTTGTTAAAAATAAAAATTCATGTGCTGCGGAAAACTCCAAAAAACTTTGTTTTGTGATGTGGTTATAAGCTATAAAAAAAAGTAAGTGAATAATCACTAAAGAAGAAAATAGCCTTACTATTTCGTATCCTATCAAGCTGATCTTTTTTCGAATGAGTTTCAGATATTCTTTTATTTCTGCTTTGGGTTTTAAATTAACCCCTTCTTTCTCAAGCTTGTAAATAAACATATATAAAGTAAATATATAGACAAAATATGTCGCAATAAAAACACCATGAAAACCTAAGTCGAAATAATAAATAAAAAGATAGTCTAAAATAGCATTTAAAAAAAGTTTATATACAGTTAAAGCCAACACGTATTGTCCATATCCTAATGAAAATAAAGTCATATGTAAAAAAGAAATCATCATCACAATAGGAATTAAACCTATCTGATATAAAGCGCCGTACATATAAAAAGGTGAATCTTCGTACAATCCGGCACCAAAAATAGAGATAAAATAAACCAGTGAAGAGAGCATTATTGTCATCATTGATAGCAGAATAATAGCTCCAAAAATACGTCCCATCATGGGTGAATAGCGATACTCTAAAACCATTTTGATAATCAGAGGTACAAAAGAAAAAATAATGATACTTTCAAACCAGTTCATACGACTGAGATATGCAAAAATAGTTAAATAGCTAGGGTCATAATAAGATAAAAAAGATAGATCAGTTTGTCGGACTAAACGATTTAACCCCATTGCGAGGAGAAACATCATAAAAGTCTTTAAATAAGGAAAGCTCATGGTTTGTTGCGAGCCGCTCATCGATGCGTACCTACTTTATATTTTTGTGTGTGCATAGCCGCGATCTATACCTCATGATAGATTGATAACAACCTTTTGATAGGGGGTGACAAAGACCTTATTTTTCAAAGCGTTAAGGTGTTGGACTCACGGTTTTACCAAGAAGTTCATACTGTAGTCTTATGCAATTGTTGCATAATGTAATTATAGTAGATAGTGGAGAGAGAGGCGCAGAAAAAGCACATACAAGCTGCATAAAATATATACAGATTGTATGTTCTGTGAGACAAGGGGTTTTATCGTTGAGTTGTCGCTTTTTGTTTGTTTAAGCACATCTCAATCAGCGCAGAAACTTTTTGATATTCTTCTGGACCGACTGTTTCATTAGATGTGAGCTCAATAAAGCTATAGCGTACAGCTTCACATTCAACTGCAGCCTGCATGAGCTCAACCATATCATGCTTGGATTGAACAGAGATGGTGCCTCGAATAGGATCTATGGTGTTGTGTTGCGGTGATAGATAACAGACTTCTTGTAAAGAGGCACCATGAAATGCCTGAAACTCTTCTTCTATCGTGGCATGACTGGTGCTAGAAGCGCAGGTGTTGCTGTCGATCCAGCGTATGGGCTTGAGCAAGTCACACATACTTTCTTTGCTTTTTTTAGGGCGCCAGCGTCGATCTTGAATCGAGAGAAGTAAAGGGCTATAAATGTTATCATCACAAGGTGATTTCTTGTATGCTTTCGTCAGAATTGTTTTTTCCTCGCTGTTTAAGAGGCGTTGTATGTTCTGTGCTTCAAAAGGGGTGCTTGAACAACCAGATAAGGATGTTATGGTTGCAACTGTAAAAGAAAGAGCTGTTTTTTTAAAACGAAATCTCATATTTGGTGATTCCTTTGTTATATTTTTTATTTCCGATTTGTTTTACCAAGGTAGTTTAGAACCGTCACAATGCCAAAATTGACCACTTTGGTCAAGCGTAATGGAATGAATGAGCTTACGCATTTGCGATATCGATTGTTCCGGAGTGATCCAGGCGTGTTCTCCACCCATATCGGTTTTGACCCAGCCGGGATGTATAATTAAGACCTTGATATCATCGGCTTCTAAGTCAAGCGCGAGACTTTTTCCTAAAGCATTGAGCGCTGCTTTAGATGCGCGGTACAGGTAAGAGCCACCACTTTGGTTATCAGTTATACTACCCATTCTACTTGTGATAAAAGCAACTTTACCTTGTGTTTGAGCTAGGTGAGGAATAAAAGCCTGACTCAGTATTAAGGGAGCAATAGTGTTGACTTTGAGCACTTCTTCAAAGTCCTCAGCACAGAGTGCACCAAGAGGTTTATGCTTTGGACCGTAAACTCCTGCATTATTGATCAGCAAATCAAGTTCTGTATGTTCTAAATCTTGTGCAAGTTTGTGTACGGCATCCGTATCTGTTACATCAAGTTGTATTAAGGTTAAAGTGTGCGGATACTTCTCTTTTAGATCGTGTAGAGCCAAAGCTTTGTTTAAATCTCGACAGCAAGCGATCACCTGATTTTGATATTCTAAGTACTGTCGAGTAAATTCGAGGCCTAAGCCTCGATTTGCACCTGTGATTAAAATGGTTTGAGACATCAATGTTTCCTCATACGAATTGGTACACTTAAGAAGATAATTTGACTATTTCATAGCAAGGTGTGTATTCAGTACCCGGTAGTTTCATACGCCCTTGTGTGATGAAGTCAGTAAGAAGTTTATCCACCAAAGACATCATCTGAGCGTCTCCATGAAGCTGGAAAGGGCCCAACTCATCAATGGCTTTGGTTGTTTCACTCTTAACATTACCGGCAACAATGCCGGAGAAAACACGGCGTAAGTTGGCTGCTAAACTGGCTTTATCTTGATCAAAAGATAAATTTAAGCCTGCCATGTTTTCGTGTGTCGGAGAGAAGGGGACTTGAAAATCAGGCTCGATGTTCAATCGCCAATTAAATTGGTAAGAATCTCCTGTTTTCCGTCGATGTTGTTTTACTTTTTCGGTGCTTTCTTTTAAAACCTGTGCCACTTTAATCGGGTCATCGATGATGATGGTGTAGAGTTTCTGTGCTTCTTCTCCAAGTATTTCACCTACAAAGAGATCCACAGCTTCGAAGTAATTTTTACTTGACTGAGGGCCGGTTAAGATGAGGGGGAGTTGCTCGTCTCGATTCGCGCTATTGAGCTTTATACCTAGTAGATAAAGCAGCTCTTCTGTAGTACCCACGCCACCTGGAAAAATAATAATACCGTGAGACAAGCGAACAAAAGCTTCTAGGCGCTTTTCAATATCAGGTAAGATCACCAGCTGATTCACAATCTGATTCGGAGGCTCCGCGGCAATAATACTGGGTTCGGTTAAGCCGATAAAACGGCCATCAAGAATACGTTGTTTAGCATGACCAATACTTGCACCTTTCATAGGACCTTTCATGGCACCTGGACCGCAGCCTGTACAAATATCAAGACCTCTTAAACCCAATTGATAACCCACTTCCTTTGTGTATTTATACTCGGCTTCATTGATGCTATGACCACCCCAGCATACGATGAGATTCGGATCTTGATCAATAGAGAGTGTTTCAGAATGTCTAAGTATATCAAATACATGATTGGTAATTTGACTCGATTGTTCTTTAGGCTTTTTCGACGTTAAGGTAAACTGATCGCTTAAAAATAAAATATCACGTAGCACGGCACAAAGGTGCTCTTGAATGCCGTGCATGATTTGTCCATCGACAAAAGCTTCATGCGGAGGATTATGCAGTTCGATCTTAATGCCGCGCTCAACACAGACGATATGAATATCAAAGTCTTGATGTGCTGAGAACAACTTTTCCGAACTGTCGCAATGAGCACCGGAAGAAAGCACTGCAAGAGAGCAACGACGATAAAGCTGGTACAAGCGGCTTTGTGCATTTTTTTGGAGCCGTTCTACTTCTAACTTTGAGAGTTGCACCATGCTACCACGAGGGTTGATAGTCACTTCCATAAGATTTCCTTTTTAAGAAAAGTGATAAGCGTACAGCATACAGCGCTTAAGCTATCTTTTAATCATAAACGACTTCTGCCTTTTCGTTTATGTTTTACCTGCTTAAGCGCTTAAATTATGCGTTGTAGAACGCGTAGGCTCAAACCAAACAACCCATGAGATGATTTAAAATTTGTTTGATTTCATGACTCATCAGATTCAAATTAGCGTCCAAGTGTGCTTGAGGGTTGTCTTTCAGTTCATCGTGGGTAGAAGTTAACTCTTTAGAAAACTTCAAACGTTTTAAACTGCCATCTTTGGTTAAAATAAACTGTGTTGCATCGTTATACTCCAGTGCAAGCTTCTCGACCATCTTACCGGCTTCAAGATGGGCGATGACCTCTTTTTCATGTAGCTCTTGCTGTTTTAAACGTACCACAGCACCTTCTTCTGAGATATCTTTCAATTCGGCTTCTTGTAAGAGACTAAAAGGTTGCGGTGCATGTCCTTGTTTAATCCATTCTGTAAGTGTGTGGGAGACAGATTGCTCAAATTCAAGAGGTACAACAGGAAGTGATCCCAATGCTTTGCGTAATAGAGCGAGCATAGCCTCTGCTTGAGAGCGACTTGGTGCGTCAACCAGTAAGATGTTTTCTTGAGGAAGAATGAGTGCATGAGCGCGGCTATAACGACTGAATGCACGAGGCAGCAGCTGTATGATGACATCATCTTTTAATGCTTGCTTTTCTTGTTTACGTAGAAAGCGTCCTTCTTTTTCTTCTAGAGCTTCAATACGCTCTTGCAGTGCTTCTTGAATGACATGGGTTGGAATATGTTTTTCTTCCTTGGTCATACTCACAAAGTGTTGTTCGGCAACAGTATGCACCAGTTGCTGTGCTGTTTTGCCTAGTACAGGCGTAAAACCTATTCTTTGTTTTTCTTGCGATGCACAAGGGTGAAACTTAAAGGCATCGAGTGCGTGTTCAAGCTGCTCTGCAGTCAGTGTGCAGGGCTTGTTGAATTTAAAAATAAGTATGTTTTTAAACCACATAGGCGGACTCATTGTATGAAGGTAAACTTTAGATTTACCTTACCTTTTTATAGGTAAAAGGTAAAGTTAAGATTTAATTAAGCTAACGGATTTCATAAGTTATTTTGACCTTTAAAATTCTATAGGTTTTTGAGCTTGAACTTAACTTATTGATTTAGGTGTGTTGTATGAGGATCAGCTTCATCTCTTTACTTCTCATTTATCTTTGTGGTGTTTGGGTAAGCTGCTCTGTAGCCTTTATATCTTTGACTCAGCCTTTGATGTAGCTGAATCTGTTATTGATAACGCAATTGTAAGAGATAAGTCTTTAATACACTTGATTTAGCTGATTGAACCCCCTAAACTGCTTGCAATTTTATGATTTAAATCTATGCAAATGTTGTTGGTGTATTATGCAAGTATCAGACTTTTATTTTGATCTTCCCGAGTCTCTTATCGCTCGTTATCCTACAGAGCAAAGAACGGCTTCTCGTCTTTTGCATCTAGATGGTACATCGGGTCAAGTATGTGATCAGCAGTTTACCGATGTGCTGGACTTAGTTGACTCAGATGATGTATTAGTATTGAATGATACACGCGTGATTCCAGCGAGATTACATGGCCATAAGCAAACAGGTGGGCGTGTTGAAGTGCTGGTGGAACGCATGCTTGACGACAAGAAATTACTTGCTCATGTTAAAGCGTCTAAAGCACCTAAAGTGGGTCAAATCATCGAGTTTGAGCAAGGCTATCGTATGTTGATGGCGCAAAGACATGATGCTTTATTTGAACTCCATGTACAGGGTGATGCCTCTATCTTACAGTTGCTTGAAACAATTGGTCATATGCCTCTACCACCTTACATGGACCGACCTGATGAGGAGAGCGATTGGGAGCGTTATCAAACTGTATATGGCGTTAAGCATGGTGCGGTCGCAGCGCCTACAGCTGGGCTACATTTCGATGAACAGATGCTGCAAAAATTGCAAGATAAAGGTGTGCAGCTAGCTTATGTCACCTTACATGTGGGAGCAGGCACTTTTCAACCTGTGCGTGTCGACGAGATAGCAGAGCATGTTATGCATTCTGAATATGCGGAAGTGAGCCAAGAGACGGTGGATCTGATTACTCAGGCAAAACAGCGCGGCTCGAAGGTTATCGCTGTGGGAACGACCAGTGTCCGTTCCCTAGAATCTGCAGCGAAAGCGCATGATGGCGTGCTCAAACCTTTTTTTGGCGAGACGGATATTTTCATCTATCCAGGCTTTGAGTTTAAGGTGATTGATGCTTTGATTACGAATTTTCATTTACCTGAATCAACCTTAATTATGCTTGTGAGTGCTTTTGCTGGTTATGAGCCGGTGATGCGAGCTTATCGACATGCGGTTGCTGAGCAATATCGCTTCTTTAGTTATGGTGATGCAATGTTCATCACGCCGAGCTCTTGAAAAGACTCATAAACAACCCTATTACATATAAATAAAATCATCAGACTGTTTTTCTGATAAGGCTGTAAAATGAAATTTGAACTAGATAAACAACAAGGGCGCGCACGTCGAGGCCGTCTTAAATTTGAACGTGGCGTCGTTGAAACACCAGCTTTTATGCCTGTCGGTACTTATGGTACTGTAAAAGGTATGACGCCTGAAGAAGTGCGTGAGACGGGTGCTGATATCCTTTTAGGTAACACATTCCATCTTTGGTTACGTCCAGGCACAGATATCATGCAAAAGCATGGTGATTTGCATGATTTTATGAATTGGCAACGCCCAATCCTAACTGACTCAGGTGGCTTTCAGGTTTTTTCTCTGGGTAAACTGCGTAAAATTACTGAGGAAGGTGTTCAGTTTCAATCGCCTATTAATGGTGAGAAAGTGTTTCTTTCTCCTGAAAAGTCGATGGAGATTCAATATTACCTTGGTTCTGATGTGGTGATGATTTTTGATGAATGTACACCTTACCCTGCAACAGAAGAAGAAGCTGCGACATCGATGCGTATGTCACTGCGTTGGGCGCAACGCTCTCGCGATGAGTTCAACCGCTTAGGCAATCCTAATGCTTTGTTTGGTATCATCCAAGGGAGTGTCTACGATCACTTACGAGATGAAAGTTTAGAAGGGTTACAGAAAGTAGGTTTTGATGGTTATGCTATCGGTGGCTTAGCTGTAGGCGAACCTAAAGAAGAAATGCATCGTGTATTGGAACATATTTGTCCTAAAATTCCTGATGATAAACCACGTTACTTAATGGGCGTAGGTAAGCCTGAAGACTTGGTTGAAGGGGTACGTCGAGGTGTGGATATGTTTGATTGTGTGATGCCAACACGTAATGCGCGTAATGGACACTTGTTTGTGCCAGAAGGCGTTATTAAAATCCGTAATGCGCGCCATAAAGAAGATACAACACCATTGGATGCAAGTTGCGATTGTTACACCTGTAAGAATTATTCAAGAGCTTACTTACATCATTTAGATAAGTGTAATGAGATTTTAGGAGCCAGACTGAATACGATTCATAACTTGCGTTATTATCAGCGTCTTATGGCTGATATGCGCCAAGCACTTGAAGAAGAAAGGTTTGATGAGTTTGTCACGTCCTTTTATGAAAAGCTTGGGCGTGCGGTGCCTAAATTAGAAGTTTAATTTTATTTATATTTAAAAATAGTTAAAGAGGATATTATGTTTTCAGCAAATGGTTCACAAGGTAATCCAATGGAAATGGTTTTTATGTTGGTTATGTTTGGTTTAATTTTCTATTTCATGATCTATAGACCACAATCAAAACGTGCTAAAGAGCATAAGGGATTGATGTCTTCTTTAAGTAAGGGTGATGAAGTGTTAACCAATGGCGGTTTAGTTGGCAAAATCCAAAAAATCAGTGACAGCAATGACTATGTGTTATTGAGCATCAGTGATGCAACACAGATTACTATAAAAAAGGATTATATCGCTGCAGTTTTACCAAAGGGTTCAATGCAATCTCTTTAATGTATCAAGGAATTTAGCGTGTTAAACAAATACCCATTATGGAAGAATCTACTCGTTATATTTGTGGTGTGTATGGCCGCATTGTATGCGTCCCCCAATTTATTTGGAGATGATCATGCTGTACAGATTTCGGGTGTTCGAGGTCAGCAAGTTACGCAAGATACGCTTATCGAAGTGCGTGAGTTGCTTGATAAAAATCAAATAGAGATTAAAAAGCTTGAGTTGACACCAAACAAGTTACAAATTCGTTTAGCTGATCCAGAGCAGCAACTCCTTGCAAAGGAAGTGTTGGTCAATGAGTTAGATGAAAACTTTATCACAGCTCTTAACTTTGCATCGACAACGCCTGATTGGCTCGCTTCTATCGGCGGATCACCCATGCGTTTAGGTCTAGATTTGCGTGGTGGTATTCATTTCCTTATGGAAGTGGATATGAAGGAAGTCATGCAAAAAGCAGAAAAGCAAATCTCGACCGATTTGCGTGCAAGTTTACGTGAACAAAAAATTCGTTATTCGGGTATTCAAAGTACGCCTGAAGGTGTTGTGGTGCGGTTTCGAAAAGATGAAATACGCGATCAAGCAAACACTTTTATTTCTCGACAATTTCGTCGCTACCAAGTAAAAAACCATGGTGTTCATGATTTGATCGTATCGATTTCTGAAGAAGAGATGCGCCTTATTCGTGAAGAAGCGATTGCGCAAAATATAACTATTATTCGCAATCGAGTTAATGAGCTAGGTGTGGCTGAGCCGATGGTACAGCGTCAAGGCGCTGAGCGTATTGTCGTGCAACTTCCAGGTGTTCAAGATCCATCTAGAGCCAAACAAATTTTAGGCGCCACGGCAACGCTTGAGTTTCGTATGGTGAACACCAAGGTTGATCAAGATGCATTGCTTCGAGGTCGCGTACCTATGAGCTCTGAAGCTTTCGATGTGCGCGGTGGTGGTAAAACCGCTTTGTATAAAGAAGTGATTCTAAGTGGTGATCACATCACCAATGCTCGAGCTGCTTTTGATGAATATAATCAGCCTCAAGTGAGTATCGATTTAGATGCCACAGGTGGCACCATGATGGCCAATGCTACCAAAGGTGCTATTGGTCAATTGATGGCGACTTTATTCACTGAATACAGAACGACACAAGTTAAAAATGCTGAAGGTCGCTATGTACTGAAGAAAGTCGAAGAGGTCGTATCGCAAGCCACGATTCAAGCGCGTTTAGGCCGTAGCTTTCGGATCACAGGCCTAGATTATGAAGAAGCTAAAAACTTAGCTTTGTTACTTCGTGCCGGTGCCTTGAAAGCTCCTATTCAGATTGTTGAAGAACGCACTATTGGTCCAAGCATGGGACAGCAAAATATCGAAAACGGTTTGCAAGCTATGATTTCAGGTCTTATTGCTGTGATCTTGTTTATGATGATTTATTATCGTCGGTTTGGTTTGGTTGCCAATCTTGTACTGGTTGCCAATCTTGTGATGATTGTGGGCTTGTTGTCTATGATTCCTGGTGCAACCCTGACACTACCAGGTATTGCAGGTATCGTATTGACTGTAGGTATGGCGGTTGATGGCAATGTTCTTATTTTTGAACGTATTCGAGAAGAGCTGCGCTCTGGTCGCTCGGTACAACGCGCCATCTCTGAAGGTTATGCCAATGCCTTCTCGACTATTGCGGATGCCAATATCACGACATTTGTCACATCACTGATTTTATTTGCAGTAGGAACAGGTGCTGTGAAAGGCTTCGCCGTGACTTTGATGATAGGTATTGCAACCTCTATGTTTACGGTCATTGTTGTATCTCGTGCTTTAGTCAATGCGTTATGGGGTGCCAAACGTATGAAAAAGCTGTCGATTTGAGGAAGGAATCATGTTTGAAATTTTATCATTAAAAAAGACGGTTAATTTTTTAAAGCACGCCCGACTGATCAGCTATGTCTCGATAGTTTTGGTCATAAGCTCCATTGTGCTTCTTGCTCAGCAAGGATTAAATTGGGGATTAGACTTTACAGGTGGTACCGTTGTTGAAGTGGAGTTTAGCGAAGATATTGCTCTCGATGCTTTACGTGATGCCGCAACATCTCCAGCTTTAAAAGGTGTGGTGATTCAACGCTTTGGTACATTAAAAGACGTCGTCTTTAGATTACCTATCCAAGAACATATTCCTAATGCAGAGCAGGTCAACGCGGTTAAAGTACTGACGGCACAGCAAGATACACAGGCTACGATTAAGCGTGTTGAGTTTGTTGGGCCTGCTGTGGGTCAAGAGTTGGCTGAGCAAGGTGGTATGGCGGTTTTAGTTGCCCTGATTTGTATCATGATTTACGTATCATTTCGTTTTGAATGGCGTTTAGCTCTTGGCTCTGTCGCTGCACTTCTACATGATGTGATGGTCACTTTAGGTATTTTCTCTTGGTTACAGATTGAGTTTGATCTCACTGTGTTGGCGGGCGTTTTAACCGTTGTGGGTTATTCACTGAATGACACCATTGTGGTTTATGATCGTATTCGCGAGAATTTTATCAAAATGCGTAAAGCGTCACCGTATGAAGTGGTTAATGCTTCTATTACGCAAACGATGAGTCGAACGGTTATCACGACTTTGACGACTTTGTTTGTTGTGATTGCTCTGTTTACTCAAGGTGGAGCCAATATACATGGTTTTGCTACAGCACTGCTTTTAGGCATTATGGTGGGTACTTACTCTTCTATTTATGTTGCTAGCTTCTTGGCAGTACAACTAGGTATTATTCGTGAGCATATGCTACCTGTTGAAGTAGAAAAAGAAGGTGCAGATCAAGACAACTTGATTTACTAATACAGATTCATCGCTGGATTTATTTGATAAAAAGTCATAACTTAGGTTATGGCTTTTTTATTGTCTTGAAATCATACGCTTATCTTAGTTTATACGTATGGCTCCATGTGTTGATAGAGTATCAAGCGGTACACTTTTTGCTTTATGGGAAGAGTCTAAAAACCAAATAGACATAGATATTGCATGAAGAATACATCTTTATTTCTGAGACGTAATGGTTCAGATAACGAAACTAGATATCATTATTGTTGAATATGCGAAGAGTTCACATGGAATAATCTGATAATTTGTTTGAATATACTGGAGACAAAAAGAGGCTTGCTATGAATATTAAAACATGTACTTTCAGTTATGGCATTGTAACGACCATGATCCTAGCCTTGTGTAGTGCATGTAATAGTGGAATTGATTCATCCTTACCTGAAGTTAAAAGAAGCGTTGATTATTCGAAACTCGTGAGTGAGGTGAAAATAGGTATCCCAGATGATACTTCAAAAATCAAATACACAACAGATGTACATATCTCTGTTCAATATAATAAGAAAAAATTGCGTGACCTTAGAGCAACTTATGATGTAACACAGAACAACTTTAATCCTCAAAATACGCATCATTATAAAATAGCGCATCCAAAATTATCTATTTCTAATTCATCTGGAAACCAATACGAAATTGCTTTTTATTTAGCTAAACGCCAAAAAATTTATTTATCCAACGTAGAATTTGTTCTATTTGCTACGTTAGATAATATAGCTTATAACACGATCAGCTTTAATCAGTCTCATACGGCTTATTATCTCAGAGGTGCGTATATCAATGATCATAATGTGGTCAGCGATTATGTGCATAACATGGATAAAATGCACGGTGTGCTTGATTCTAAAAATATGAAGTGGAATTCAGCACATATTATTCTGAGTGATTCGAGTGTAGAGAGGACACCTTCTACAACCATATATCCTTGTTATGGCTCTTACAGAGGTTATATCTGCAATATGTATGATGCGGGTCAAGATAATGTGAACCTTGCTATGCCTATTCTTTTTCAACCTATGGCAACAGTTGGATATAAGGATTATGACTGGTACAACTATGGATTTATGCACCCCGATTTGCAAGATCTTACGCCGAATTCTAAAGCAAAGTTAAATGATAAATACCATCAGATTGCAATGAAAGAGGTTGAGGAAGTCTTATTTAATCTGGATCAAAATAAAAATGATATAGGTTGGTATGGTTTTCCTGTTTCCGTAAGAAATAACATGATACGTTATCATACTGTTCGGCTTTATATGAATTTTATACATGATCCGAATATCAAAACAGCAGATCTTGTGATCTTAGAGGATGATATCAAAATCAAGAATTTTGATGCTTCTGATAAAGCATTGCCTGTGAGTATTGGGAATGATAAATTGGTGATTTCAGCTAAGTTGGAACCTTAAAGTACGACTCAAAGCGAGATCTTTCAAAGGTATAAAAATGTATCAAAACCTTGTGATTGGAGCGAGCAGCGGGAGTCGAACCCGCATCATCAGCTTGGAAGGCTGAGGTAATAGCCATTATACGATGCTCGCACAGCGATAAACTGAAATCTTAGCCACTTTATCTCTGTTTTTCAAGCTGTGCATTCTTTATTTTATAGGTTTTAACTTATTGATAAAAAAAATGAAGTTAAAGTTTAAACTGTAGAGTTGTTTTTTCTTTATGCTTTTAGGTGTACTTCCTGCTAAACTTAAGATTATAAGTTGAATTATGAGGTTATGATTCATGGAGTCTTATCGTGCAACGCTTATTCGTTTAGAGCATTGGTTGTTGCCAGAAGGCCGCCAAGAAATTCAAATTATTGATCATGATTTATTGCTATACGTTGCTGAACACCTCAAAAATAAATCAAATATTGTTGTTTCTGTTTCATCGCAAAGTTATTCACTTCCTTGTTATCCTATTGCAACTCAGTGCCAAGTCATTGATTTTTTTCAGTTAGAAGATGGCTCTCTCTCAGTTGTTATAGAAGGTATACAAAGGGTGAAGGTGCTTTCTGCACAACGTCAATCAGGCTTTTATGAAGTAGAAGTTTCACCTATACCTAACTGGCCTTTTCTGCCTATATCAGAAGACTCCGAAGTCCTTGCAGAAGCATTACTCGAATTTTATACCGCTAACCCAGATGTTTCTGGATTGTATTCACATATACATTTAGAAGACTTGAACTGGGTGAGTCAGCGCTGGTTAGAAGTGCTTCCTATGTATCATCAAGATAAGCAGTCTTTGATTAAAGAAGTGAATTGCGAAAAGACCGCTTATTTCGTCAAGCATCTGATTCAGGGAAGTAATCCCACTCAGTTTTAGAGCATGATTCGATATTAATCTTTAAAGTCTCGAAGAATCTTAGTTTGAAGATCTTTGCGGCTACTTTTAATAATATCTCGAGCCAAGCCAATACCCGCAGCTTCATAAATGCTATATGTATAGTCTACGCCACTTTGTTCAAGTAGCTCTCGCTCATCATGATAATACGACATAGAACTAAATTTTCCTGAGTAAGAGCTTGCTTGAATTTGTTCTAATGCCAAAATATTAGCTTGATGGTGTGGCATACATAAAAGAATATGGTAGACGTGTTTGGCTGGATTGAGTTTAGACCAAAAGTCTGTATCTGTTGCATCGCCTAAAACGACAACGCGATCTTGTTGTTGATGTACTTCAACAGTTTCAGGTTTGTGATCAATACCGACAATGACATTACCAAAGTGTTTTCTAAGCTCGTTATAGGCTTCTGTACCAATACGTCCCATACCTAGAATTAAAAATCTAGGCTCTCCTATATCAATAGGTTTATCCTCTTGGTTGGCATCTATACGCTCAAAAGGCACAATATATTTATGAATATATTTATAGATATGTTCTGAGTGTAAATTAAGTGGCGCGGCGATTAAAAAACTCAAGGAAAGGGTCAGGGCGAGTGTAATAATAAGATGATCGGGGAGTAACCCTTGGCTGATGGCGACCGCAGTCACAATAAGCCCAAACTCTGAGTAATTCATCAAAGACAAAGATGATAAAAATGCCGTTCTCGCTCGTAAAAGAAATCGCGTGAGAAGTATGGCAAACAACATACCTTTCAAGGGTAAAAACAAGATTAAAGTGAGGGCGAGCCATAAATCATTCCATGTAGGCAGTCCCTTTAAACCTATTGTGACAAAGAATGAAACTAAAAAGAGCTCTTTAAAATAGAATAAAGAGCTGGCTATTTCAGACGCTTTCGGATGTTTTGATAACAGCAGCCCCATCATCAGAGCACCTAAGTCAGGTTTTAATCCTGCTAATTCAAAGAGATAAGCACCAAAAATAAGAGTCATAACCAGACCAAAGAGTACCAGTAAATCACCATGACCTAAGTGATCGCAAGCACGATAAAATAAAGGTCGTATAACAGGTAAAGCCAATAACCCTAGTGCATAAATAGAAGGTAGCTCACCTTTTGAGAAGGTCAGAAACATCACAGCAAATAAGTCTTGGATGATCAAAATACCAATAGCAATTTGACCATAGCGTGACTCAAGCTCTCCACGCGCCTCGAGTGTTTTCATGACAAAAACCGTACTTGAGAAGCTGATTGCAAAGGCAAGAAGTAATAAATGTTCAGCTGTGAGTGTATCTAAGTGTATTACGCCTAGATAGGTTAAAGACTTAAAAAGGGATACACTCACAATACTGAATAAAACCATATGCAAAGAAGCGGTTGCCCAGACATAGGGCTTTAACAGGTTGGTTAAGTCGAGCTTTAAACCGATGACAAAGAGTAATAGATACACCCCAATATTTGCGATATCCGTAAGCAGGGGTAAGTTAGATTCGTTAAAGTCGAGAGCGAACAGAATAAAGCCAGCAGCAAGATATCCTATAAGTGGAGGAATCCCGACACGATTCATGGCTAACCCACAGGTTAGGGTAATGAGTAAAATAGCTGGTTCAAAAATTTCTGATTCCATAACGGCTTTAAATGACCTTTTTAAACTTTAATTATAGTCGATAAATCCCTATAAATCGGTAAGAGAATTAAGCTTTATTCATCACTCACCTCCTCTATAAAAAAGAGGTTTTACCGTTTTTTTTATGGTAGGATTAGGAATATTTATTCAATACTTAGACTATTAAATTTGTAAATATTATGTTACATCTCAATTTTGTGTAGAGAACTAGCATATTGTGCTTTGTTACGTTATATTGCTTTTTTAATTTTAAAGTCTAAGTCGTTATTTATCATGAGGTGTTTGTGCAAAACCAAGTTGCTTTAAAAGGCTCTATTTCTCATAAACTGATGTTTTTTGTGCCTTCTCTTTTAGGCTTGCTACTTTTTATGACGCCTATTATTCACGACGGAAATCCAACTATATGGGTGGCTGTCTTTGCCAAAGGGCTAGGTGAGCTGCTCGGTAGTTCAGGTACTTTTCTTGCTGCCGTGATTATCATTCTGATGGGTGTATTTTCTGCTTTGTGTTTTATATGTAAGCCTAAAGTCGTTCTTCATAATCCTTTTTTGAAAAGCCTGATGTTACCGTCTGTACCTTGGCTTATCACACGATTTGTAGGTAGCATATTTGCGGCGATGACTTACTTTAAGATTGGGCCTGCGTATATTTGGAGCCCTTATACAGGTGAGTTGTTGCTTAGCTTATCTGTTGATTTGCTTTGTATTTTTGTCTTTGCAGGCGCCTTATTACCCTTATTGCTGAACTTCGGTCTATTGGAGTTTGTGGGTGTTAAATGCGCATCGATGATGCAGCGTTTATTTAATTTACCAGGTGGAAGTGCGGTAGGGTGCTTAGCTTCTTGGTTTGGTGATGGCAGCTTAGGCGTTATGATTACCAACAGTCAATATGAAGAGAAAAAATATACGCAACGTGAAGCTGCGGTGATAGGTACAAGCTTTTCTGCTGTATCTATTACCTTTACCTTAGTGATTTTGAGCCAAGTACAGCTTGAGCACATGTTTGCTGTATTTTATGCCACTGTGTGTTTAACAGGCTTACTGTGTGCCATTATTGTCCCAAGGTTGCCTCCTCTGTCTTGGAAAAAAGATATTTATATCGACGGCTCGGCCAAAGCACCTCAACAGCATCAAGTTGATACAAGCTGGTCAACGGCTCTGGATGCTGCGATGGCACATGTTGAAAAATTAGAACCTTGGACTGAACAGGTTAAAGCAGCAGCTAAAAATGTGATAGATATGGTCTGTGGTGTGTTGCCTGTTGTGATGGCCATTGGTACGTTAGCCACGATTGTGGCACATAATCATTATTTACCTATTTTAGAATGGGTAGGTAAGCCTTTTGTACCTTACTTAGAGCTTTTAGGGATTCCAGAAGCGACAGCGGCTTCCAAAACTATTATGGTTGGTTTTGCTGATATGTTTTTACCTTCTATTTTAGCTACGCCCATTACCTCGGAGATGACGCGTTTTATTATTGCAGCACTCTCAGTGACTCAATTGATTTACCTCTCAGAAATTGGTGCTTTACTTTTAGGAAGTAAGATTCCACTAAACCTATTTGAATTGTGGGTTATTTTTATATTAAGAACTTTGGTGAGCTTGCCTATTATTTCTGCTATGGCGCACTTATTGTTTTAAAAGTATAAAAAATGATGTTGAAAACCCGCTTATGCGGTTTTTTTTTGTTACACTCACTTTTTGTATTGGAATGATGAAGATAAGTTGAATTGGAGAAAAAATGGCTGTAGAAACGCGCTATGCTGTAGTGAGAAAAGGAGTCGAGGTTTTGTTAACGACGGATAAAAAACATGCTGATGAATACGATAAAATGCTTGATATAGCAGATGCATTGACAGTATTGATTCAGGAATCGGGTTGTCAGTTAGATGGGCAGATTACAGAAGAACTCAGTATATACTTGGCTAAGAATAAATCCCAAGTCTTGTCGGCTTTAGCAGCTAAAAAAACGAAAGCAGCAAAGCCAGCACCACAAAGTGAGCAAGCTGCCAAGCCACAGGCTTTGACTCAAGACGTTGCTTGATAGCTTTGCCCCCTGAATGCCGTGAGTTATGCTATGGCTGAAGGTTGTGTCTCATGCTTTGCTTTATTCTGCGTACGCGTTGATTCTAGGGTATCGCTTTTAATTTGCTCTTGTTGTATCAGCTGCTTATTGAGTGTTTTTAAAAAATCTTGCATTTCTGTTTGTGGCGCAAGAGGTGCGATAGCTTGGTGAATTGTTTTTTCGATCATAAGTTGTTGTGCCCGACGTACTCGTTGTTGATACCAAATATGTGTGATCAATGTGATACATGTTGACAAAATCATGGATGCTACAATGGCTGTAATCAAGTAGAGATCCATTTGTGTTTGGTGGTACTCTGCTGATGCAATCGATTCATCCAGACGCTGTTCAGCATAAAATGAAAAGTCTTGTATCTCTTCGATAAATTTTTTGTTTTGTTGTAGTTGTACCGAAAGGTCAGATACTGCAGTGTGAATTTTTTGTTCTGTTTTTTTAAGATTATTGCTGAGTTGATTTAAGTTAATCGGTGCCTCATATATATTTGAATCTAAACTATTAAAAGTGATTTGATAGTTTTTTTTAGGGGTGGATTCCATGTTCAGTGCCTCTTGTGGTCTCTTAAAAAATGGAGTGATATGGTTTTTAATCTTAGTCTAAAAACGATAGATTTTAATTTCAGTGAGCCAAGCCGGAGCTTGTGCTTATTTTTTATTGGCATAATGTGTGCTAATTACTTTGTTAGCACATTTGTGATTTAATTATAGGGGTTTATAATGGAACCAATGTTGTTTAAACAACTGGCTGCCCAATTTCAATTAGATACCAAAGCAAGTTTGAAAACTCTAGGTGAGGGGCATATTCACCAAACCTATTTAGTACAAAATGACAAACAAGTTGTGTTGCAGAAAGTGAATACGCTTGTTTTTCCTAACCAACAAAGCCTCATGAAAAACTTTGCTTGTGCCGTGACCCATTTAGCAGAGAAAAAGCTGCAGAAAAACTATCCTTATGATGTGTTAAATTTACTGCCGACGACTTCAGGTCAGCTTTTCTATCAAGATGATCAACATGGATTTTGGCGTGCATTTAATTTTGTGCCTGAGACCGTATGTCTACAAACTGCATCGACAGCAGAACAAGCTTTTCAAGCAGCGCAGGCTTTTGGTGCTTTCAATCGTGCCTTGTTTGATTGCCAAGTGGATCAGTTTGATGAGGTCATTTCTGATTTTCATAATATTCACGCGCGTTTTGAACAGCTAGAGCAAGCTAAACAAGATGCCAGTGAAGAGCGTTTAACCAAAGCTTCAGATACGCTTGTTTGGGTTCAAAGTCATTACCATCTTGTGATTGCTTTTGATTTATTGGTGATCAAAGGTCTACCTTTACGTATTACGCATAATGATACAAAAATTAATAATGTATTACTTAATGCTGCTGATGGTGCAGCACGTTGCGTGATTGATTTGGATACCGTGATGCCAGGTTATTTATTGTATGACTTTGGCGATATGGTGCGCACCGTTGCGTCACCTGAAAAAGAAGATTCTACTAATTTTGAAAACATCAAATTGCGCCAAGAGATTTTGGCGGCTTTGGTTGCCGGCTATATGGATAGTTTGGGCGATGTGATCACTCCACTTGAAGTAGAATCTTTAGCTTTAGGCGCGAAACTTCTACCTTATATGATCAGTATTCGTTTTTTAGCAGATTACCTGCGTGGTGACGACTACTTTAAAGTCGATTATCCGGAACATAATCTGATTCGTGCTCAAAATCAACTGACGTTACTTGAGTCCATACTTGAGCACAATGATGAGTTACAGGTGTTGCTACAACCTTATTTGTCTTAGTAACCAAGGCTTACACCATAGCCTCTTGGATCGGATGCGCCCCACAGTCCATTTCTATTTTTCATGATAAGTTGCGCATCTCCCATTGCCCCTTGGACTTGAATGATATGTCCTTTTCGATCAAGCAATGCTGTGGTGTCTTGACTTAGACTTTGCTCGACTTGTATTTTATCTGGTTGCCATTGGTGATGCATCCGAGGTGCCTGAACTGCTTCGGCTGGATTCATTTTATGTGTTATCACATTAAGAATAAGTTGCAAGCAAGTGGTGATAATACGAGAGCCTCCAGGTGTACCGCCCACTAAAAACACATTATCTTGATGGAGTGCAATAAAAGGCGTCATTGAGCTTAAAGGACGCTTTTTAGGTGCGATCTGGTTTGCTTTCCCACCTATAAGACCATACGCATTAGCTACTCCTTTTTTGATGGAAAAGTCATCTATTTCATTGTTGAGTATAATGCCTGTACCTTCTGCAACTAAGCCACTGCCAAAGCTGAAGTTCAGTGTATAGGTATTACTCACTGCATTGCCGTCTTTGTCGATAACAGAAAAATGCGTGGTTTGATCGCTCTCTTTAATAAAGCTTCTATTTGGGCTCATTTTAATACTTGGCTGGGCTCGTTTGGTGTTAATACGCTTGGCTATATAACGACCATATTTTGGATGGGTGAGTTGTCTTATAGGAACTTGAACAAAATCAGGATCGCCAAGGTAATAGCTGCGATCGGCATAAGCATACTTCATCGCTTCAGCCATGACATGTAAAGTTTGGGCGGTATTGTGTCCCCAATCGGCAAGTGGGAAGTGTTGTAGCGTATTGAGTAACTGCACAAGATGGACACCACCTGATGAAGGTGGAGGCATGGCAAAAATATCATAGACATCATAGTGACCTTGAACAGGTTCACGCTGAACTGCTTTGTATTGCGCTAGATCTTCAAGCGTCATGACGCCACCATATTTTTCGACGGTTTGTATTATTTTCTTGGCAATACTGCCTCGATAAAAAGCGCGTGTGCCGTATTGAGCGATTTGACTTAAGCTTTGTGCTAGCTCTTTCTGACGCCATTTCTCTTTGGGTCGATAAGGCTGACCATTTTTTTTCGTGAAGACATGCTTGGCTTGCGGAAAGCGTTTAAAGCGAGTTGCTGCTTGGTTGAGCGATTGAGATAAAGCATAAGAAAGACGAAAGCCTTTCTGGGCGAGCCTGATAGCAGGTTTCATTAAATCCATGCGCTTCATGGTGCCATATTTTACTCTGGCTTGCTCAAGTCCCATAACTGTGCCAGGTACACCTATAGCCAATCCGTGGTATCGGGTGCGATCAGCAACAGGCTTTTTATTTTCATCTAAATAGAGTTTGACTTTTGTTGCTTGAGGCGCTGTTTCGCGGTAATCGATAGCTATCATTTTTTTAGTACGACGTAAATAAATGAGCATAAAACCGCCTCCACCCAAATTCCCTGCACGAGGATGCGTTACGGCTAAGGCATAACCTATTGCCACCGCAGCATCTACAGCATTTCCGCCTTTTTTCAATATGTTGAGACCTATTTTTGCTGCCAGTGGCTCTGGTGCTGCGACCATACCTCTGGCTGCCCAAACAGGATTGGCTGTATCTTTTAAAGCGAAGATAGGTTCAGGTAATACGGTTTTAGCCCAGCTTACGATGGATGAAAACAAAATAAAGCATAAGGGAATAAGTTTATAAATAGCCATAGATTATTTTTATACTCGATATGTTTTAAAATGTTTAAAAATATTAAGTATATGTTGTATTTCGGGTTTTTGCTTTGTATACTATTTGAACTTTTTGGGAGTGGCCGTGAGTACAAGAACATTTCTTTTATCTTTTTTATTCAATAGTTTAATTGCAACTTTTATTGCTTCCCGTTATTTAATAACCTTTGAAACAACTGGTGTTTATCTTGTTGAATGGGCAAGCATTCTCACCTCATTAGTAAGCCATTCTTGGTTACTTTTAGGTATTTTACTGTTGCCTTTTGTGATATGTGCGGGTAAGCGCTTTGTCTTATGCCAAAAACTTCTCTATGTGAGCATAGCCACTTGCGCGTTAAGTGTATTGTGGATCGATACAAGCGTCTTTGCTCAGTATCGGTTTCATCTCAGTGGTTTTGTCTTTCAGTTTTTATGGCATGGTCAGGCGATTACACTCTCTTGGACTATATGGGCTTTTGCTTTTGCTAGCATCGCTTTGATTGGAGTGGGACAATATCAACTATTGTCTTGGTTGGAGCGTTTCAATAAGCCTAGATTTGATGCCGGTTACAAAAAAATCAAGATGACTTGTATTGGGCTTTTCGCGATCTTGACTGTGTCATCCCATATGCTCAATGCTTATGCTAGTGCCTTTCATTTGAGCAATGCCCGTGCTTTTCAAGCTTATTTACCTTTATTTTATCCCCTTAGAGCCAATAGTTTATTCATTCGTCTAGGCTTGGTCAGTAAAGAGGATATAGCGAAGCGTTCAATGAAGCAGAGCTTTCAAGGTAGCTTCAAATACCCACTACAAGCATTAGAGTATAGCCACATCAGGCAACCCAAAGATATCATGTTGATTGTGGTCGATGCCTTACGCAAAGATACTCTAAATTCAAAGTTCATGCCGCGTACTTTTGCTTTTGCTCAAAAGCATCAGGCTGTCTCTTTACCGCATCACTTTTCATCGAGCAATGCAACTCGTTTGGGTATATTTGGTTTATTTTATGGTCTTTATCCTACTTATTGGTCAAATGTGCTCATTCAACAGCAGTCTCCTGTATGGCTTGATCGTATGCAGGACTTAGATTATCAGATGGGTATTTTTGCTTCAGCGCAATTACGTTACCCAGAATTTAGTCAAACTATTTTTAGCGGTATTAAAAATTTACGGGTGGAAACAGAAGGTGCAGATGCCGTAATACGCGATCAGAAGGCAACGCAGGAATGGCTGGCTTGGTTCTCACAAAGGGATCAGAAAAAGCCTCATTTTTCTTTTTTCTTCTATGATGCCGTACATGCTTATGGTTTTCCTGATGATTACCCTGTGAAGTTTGAACCTATGGCAGGAGAAAATTTTGTCATGATGAGAACAGCGACGGCTGATCCAGAACCTATCTTTAATCGTTATCGTACAGCGGCACATTATGTAGATAGCTTAATAGGTGATGTTTTAGAGCGTTTAGAACAAGAAGGTACTTTAGATCATACCTTAGTGATCATTACAAGTGATCATGGTGAAGAAATGAATGATGTGAAACGCAATTATTGGGGACATGGTAGCAGCTTCTCAGATGCTCAGGTTCGTGTACCTTTTCTGATGATGGGCGCGGGTATAGAGCAGCATGCTGAGCAGTTAACTCAACACCAGATGACGTCTCACTATGATATAGCGCCTACTATTATGCAGCATTATCTAGGCTTAATTTCAGATGTGAGCTTAATGAGCGATGGCTCTAACATGCTCGATGCCGATGTAGCTGAGCATGAATGGCTTATTTTAGGTCGTTATGATGGTTATGGTGTCCGCACTGCTGAGCATATTATTAATATCTCAAAAACAGGTTATTACGAGGTTTTTGATACGCATTACCGCGACAAAGATAGTGCAAACATGAACCAGCAAGTTGTACAAGAAGTCATGCTGAACTTAAATCGCTTCCGTAAACATTAGGGTATGAGTGAAGATAGATTGAGAGTACAGAGCTCATACTGAACTTGATCTGGTATGACTCTTTTGTGCTTAAAGTAAATGAAATGGCTTGAAACGTCATAGTATGTTTGTAGATGATCACTTTGCTGATCATCTATTTTTGTCTCAATATATGCGTTTATGAAGTTGCTTTGCTGTTAAGGTAAAGCAAGATGCGGCATCGCTTCTCGCAGAGCGCGTTCTACTTTACACATGCTATCTTGCGGTGCGAAGCGTGTGATGATCTGACCTTCTGTGTTTACAATGAACTTGGTGAAGTTCCACTTTATCTGCTGCGTAAAAAGAAAACCACGCGCTGACTTTTTCAAAACTTGATACAAAGGATGAGTGTTTTGGCCATTGACCTCAATTTTTTGATGTAAGGGAAAGGTTACGCCAAAATTGAGTTCACAAAAGTTTTGAATTGCGGTTTCATCATCAGGTTCTTGTTGTCCAAACTGGTTACAAGGGAAGGCTAAAATAACAAGTCCTTGATCATTGTACTTTTGATAGAGGCTTTCTAACTCCTTGTATTGAGAGGTGAAACCACAGCGGCTCGCTGTATTAACAATGAGAAGCACTTTGCCACGATAACGTTCTAGAGGATAAGTTTGACCTTCTATATCTGTGACTTCAATATCATAAATATCTTGATGCATAAGCAGACCTTATTAAGAACTCAAATATGAGTGTACCTTTTTTTTGTATCGACCTCAAAACTTATTATGAGTAACTTAGGTATCGAGTTCGAATAAAGGTATTTGTGCTGAAGGGAAAGAGGGCTTCAAGGTCACCTTCATACCCATCAATCTGATTTGTCGCTGTTTTTGTCGTTTGAGTGCATGATGTAGCAAGGTGCGGCAGATATCTAGATGAAGATGTGTACTTGTTTGTTCTATGGTGGTCACTTGAAAGTCAGCAAACTTAATTTTTAGACCCACTTTATGGATTGCTTGCTGTTTGAGTCGCTGCTGTATTTTAGGATAGAGCTGCTGCTGGATAATCTCCCAGCATGCTTCAAAGGACTCAATATTTTGTGCCAGCGTGCGCTCAACACCTATTGATTTTCTTTCTTTATGAGGTTGTATTGAACGTTCATCTATCGCATGACTGCGCTGCCATAATGTGACACCGAATCGACCGAACTTTTGAATCAGTTCAGGGTAATGGCTTTGTTTTATATCCTTGCACGTGAATAGACTCGCTTGATGTAGCTTTTTTAAGGTTACTCGACCCACACCAGGTATTTTTTCCAATGGAAGCGCTTCAACAAAAGATTGAACCTTATTCGGTGGAATAACATAAAGCCCATGAGGCTTGTTTATGTCGGATGCTATTTTAGCTAAAAACTTCAAATGTGCAACGCCAGCTGATGCGGTGAGTTGTAATTCATCTTGAATGGCTTGACAGATCGCTTGGGCGATCAGTGTCGCTGAACCTTGATATTGCGAGCACTCGGATACATCAAGATAGGCTTCATCAAGCGATAAAGGCTCGATAAGAGATGTATAGCGTTCAAAAATAAGACGAATTTGCCCAGAGACTTCTCGGTAGGTCTCCATACGCGTTGGCAGTACGATGAGCTTAGGACATAGCTTGAGTGCCTGCGCGGTCGGCATGGCACTTTTAACACCAAAGGATCTTGCAAGATAATTGCACGTACTGATGACACCTCTTCGTGCAGTCGTGCCACCGACAGCAATAGACTGGTCTTGATATAAAGGCTGATCACGGATTTCAATTGCAGCAAAAAAGCAATCCATGTCGATATGTATAATTTTGCGTGTCATACATGTTTCTCATTCTTTATCAAACAAATATTATACATTTTAACATTAAGTAAAACAAATTGAGTGCTTTTGCTTTGTTTATTTTTTTATTTTATTTTTTTGAAAAAATTAAGTTCCATAAAAGTAACCAAACTGATAAAAAAAAAAGAAAAATAAAAATTGTTTGAGAATTTATTTTTTTATTGATAGTTTAATTATCAAGCAAATCTTAAGGCAGGAAGCCTAAGAAAAAATAAAATATGAACGCATAAAATAAAAGTAAACACCTGTTGTATAAGGTTATAAATCGTTTAAGGATGAACCGTGGTATATTTTAGGAAAAGTAGATTTTTATGTTTAGTGTGTTTACTTTTGCTTTCATTTGAAAGTCACACTGATTACGTTGAAGATTGGGAAGTAGCTTATACATATCGCTCTGTTTACAACAAAGAATGCATGGTATAGAGCAGTTGTATATATGATAAATAATAAAAATGAGCTGTGTACAAGCTATGAATAGTGAGACTTATACATACAACAAGGAGGTGAATCATTACTGAGTTCCAAGTTCCAAACTGTACTCTTTATGGTCGTGTGTTATGCAGAATGTAGTCGTATACCATAGTTGCATCTCAAAAGAGTATTTACAGTAGAATTAATTCTACCCAATGTTATCTTAAGCAGTCTGTGATAGGGCTGCTTTTTTTATATGAAGGCATGAATTTTAGATATATCTTATGTAAAACTTCCTACTTTTTATGTTTTTATTGTTTGTTTCTTGATGAATGGGTGAGTTGGCGTCGATCTTGTATTCATTTATGAATAAGGTGTACTTTGAGCTTGACGATACAATTTCGTCTATGGATCAGCTTTTATTCACCTATTGAGTACAAGTACGGAGAGAATATGAAGTATATTGCAGCAGCGTGTTTGAGTTTACTGCTTTGCGGAGCTTGCACTTCGAATGATGCAGAAGAAACTCTTGCCAAGTTACCGAATATTCGCTGTAAGCACGAGCGTATTAAGGGTGTTCAAGTGCGTGATTCAGGTGATGTGGTCTATGTTACCGAAAATGATATCAGACGCTTGGCAGCCATTAAAGATACGCCGGAATGGATTTTAGAAAGCCTTTTCACCGCTGCAGAGAAGCATTATTATGTGCAAGCAGCTTTTCCTGTAGGTTATAACTGCAATCAGAGCAATACCTCTATACCTTTACGGTGGATTTACATACAAGCACCAGAAAAGCCTAAGAAAAAAAAGCGTGTAGCGCATTATGATAGGTAAAGCGGTATACTTGGAGATAATTGCTTTATTTTAGATGTCTTGTAGCAGATCTTTGAAGCCAAACCCTATTGTTTTCGTCATACTCAAACTCTATGAGTGTATGTTGCACTCTATATCATACTGTGTCTTCTTATGTGGCTCAGACTGAGAGCTGAGTGTGCTTTATTTACTGTTCAGGTTATGTATTGATATGTAAGATACACAAAAATGAACTTAATTTTGCATAAATGCTGGGAATCAAGTAGTTTTAGAGGATTAGACTCTCAAGATAAATAGATAATAAAAGGTTTTTTATGAGAATTTATGCTTACTTACGTGCTAGTACTCCAGAGCAGCATGTTAATCGCGCGGAACAACAATTGACTCATTTTGTTGCTGAGCATCAACGGACGATTTCTACCTTATTTTATGAGCATGAAAGCGGGGCAACCTTAAAGCGTCCGCAGTTATTTCATCTATTACATATTGCACAAGCAGGAGATGTATTGCTGGTAGAGCAAGTTGATCGTATCTCTCGCTTGAATGCAGCAGACTGGCAAAAGCTCAGGCAACTCATTAGTGAAAAGCATATTCATATTGTGGCTTTAGATTTACCAACGAGCCATATGTGTTTAAAGCAGCATCACAGAGATGATTTCACTGAACGTATGTTTGATGCCATCAATAGTATGATGCTCGATATGCTTGCAGCGATAGCAAGGAAGGATTACGAAGACCGTAGGCGTCGTCAAGCTCAAGGTATAGACGCTGCCAAAGCAAAAGGAAAGTATAAGGGACGTCAAATGGATGTTAAAAAAAGAGATTATATTAAGTTTTTGCTCGAGTCTGGACATAGCTACCGTGAAATTGTGGATAAAGCCCAGTGTTCTCAAGGATTGATTGCTTCTGTGAGCATGGGATTAAAACGAGAAGCCTTGCATAAAGAAAGTTCACATTGAATATGTTATGACGTGACAATAAGAGAATTTTACGGATCATGAATGCTCCTGGTAGCGCCATAAGAAACAATAATTAATCTTGAAACCTCTCCGAGGTAAGCTGATATCCAAGCCCGATGAGAACTCCTTTTTGCTTGAGAATACGAAACATAGTTGAATGAGCCATAAACTCTTGTCCCAATTTTCTCTTGATGTTGATGATGACTTTTCGAACAGCTGTTTCTGATACCTGATGATGATAAGCGATTTCCTTTTGTGTCCAGTTCATCATCAGGTGTTCAATGTATACAAGCTCTTTTGGGGTCAGTGCTATACCATCGAACTGTGATTTTTTAGCGACTTTAAAGTCAAGCAAGCCATCTTCATGTTGGCGCTGCCGCTGATGCTGCTGCTTGACCTCATCTAAAATATCTATCTCAGAATGAAGAAAGTCTTTATTTTTTCGTATGCGCCCCATTTCGTATGAAAGTTGCCGAAATTTATTAAATACTAAGCGTTGTTCTAGGATGTTAAGTGGCTTAATGCTGGATGTAACCAGCATTTCAAAGCCTTCTCTATAAGGAAAAACGAAAGACATTTTCGTGCAGTTTTCACGGTAATTACGACGATAGTAATTGATGATTTTACTCTGTTTGCTTAAGACGTTGACTCCAACCTCTAAAAAAGGAGCGCTTAAGAGCTCAAATTTTTTCTCTAAAAACTCATAGCGCCAAGGATTATTTGAACTCACGCAAAAATATGAGTTATGGTTGATGTGATAGTCAGTATAACCACACTCAAAAACGCCTACGCAAGCAAGCTCGTCTAGTACCCACTTTTCTAACTTTTGGGAAATACTTTTAATATGGTTATGATAGACGACACTATCCTTCAAATACATCTAAGTCCCTTATTATTTTATATAGCCTTTTTTAAATAGACTTTTATATTCGTTATGTTATAGATTGAGATAATGATCAAAGCATTTTGTATCTAAACCATAATATTTAAGCTTCACTTGCTTGTAAGGTCTTAAGTCGGTTAGGATGCTTTTTTGTAATTTAATTATTTTTTTTGCTTCTTTTGACATTTCTGTGAAGCAAGATTTTAAAATAAATTTATTCCTTATACTTATAGGGTAGTTGTGAGCTACAGAGAATATCTCAAAACCGTTTTCTGTTTTTTTTATAATATCAATTTTACAGAATGATTCTTTTTGTGTGTATTCTTTGTATTTTTTGTGAATTATATCCGTGTCTTTCCAATAATTAACACCTACATTTAGTCTAGAAGAAATATTCAAGTCTAAACTTTGTTCGATATATGAATGATGCCAGTTGAGATGTGCTGGAATTGTCATTAATTTTCGATCATGTATATTAATATGACAGTAAACACAATCAAAAACATTCAGATGCGACAGGTTTGTTTTCATCCAGCACTGCATAGATTGAGAAACATTTTTCATATGGTAGTTATGTATATTCATTATTTATAGATTACTTTTTTACTAACTTATAAAAAACAAGTAATTGATTTTGCTTAAAAGCGGTAAAGTCAATTACTTAGTATTGTTGCTAACTAAGATGGGTATAGTGCTGTTTCACCCTTATGATCCTTGCTTAGAGCAAGAGCTATAAAGTATGCAAGCCCTCCAAGTGACATAAGTAATCCAACATAAGCAGGATGATACGATGATAGAATATTTACCGCTAGAGGAATTGATGCTCCAATTAGTGCTGCAGCTAAATTAATGCCGATACCTATGTTAGCAATTGTATTTGATGAGCTAGCACAGGAGTAAACTGATGCGGGAGTTCCGGAGAGGGTCACACCTATGAAAAGTGCTATAAAAAATTGAGATATAATTAGCGCAGTTAAATTACCAAGAGCTTGCAGTGCATAAATTGGTACGGCACTAATTATCATAAATCCATACGAATATTTCATTGTATTCTTGACGTTAGAATATTTATCTGTTGCATATCCTATAATATAACAAATTATTGCAAAAAGAAGGTTAAAGGCAATTGGTAGATGAGATTGCAGGGATGGATCGTCAGTGAAAGCTTTAATTAAAATTTTATTAGATACCGTATTACTATAAAATAGTATGGTATTCGGAGTGAAAATTAAAAATATTTTAATTATGCTTATAAAGCTAACGTTTACTTTTTGTCTAAGTTTAATATTTCTAGATTCGGTAAGCTTTATTTTAAAATAATAACTCATTCCTATATTTATTATTCCTATGAGTATAGGTACTCTCCATCCAAAATCTATCATATCCTCTTTAGTTAAGATACTCTCAGTAATGCTAACAATAATAAGAGGAAGTATAATGAATATGAGCAACCACACTCCTAAATTTGCTCCAACACGAGCATGGTGTGTAGGTTTTGTATTTTCGATAAGGTAACTGATAGCTGTCGGAAATTCTCCACCAAATGCAGCTGCTTGTATCAACTGCATACAGAAGAATAGCAGAGGTGCCCATAACCCAATTTGTTCATAAGTAGGGAGTAGAGCCATTGTAACAGTGGCAAGTCCTGTTAAAGCGCTGGTTAAGACAAGTGCGGCTTTGCGACCATGCCGGTCGGCATAAAGACCTATGGCGAAACCTCCAAAAGGCCGAGAAATGAATCTCAGAATAAACGGAGCCCAAGCTAGAAGGTGACCGTAGCTACCAAAAGCTGTTTCAGGAAAGAAATTAACAGCTATGTAAGATTGGATTGCCGAATATACAGCTAAGTCATAATACTCAAACCCATTAGCTAAGTATATGCCTATTTTTTCGTTTTTGAATTTCATTCATATTCCTTCTGATAGTATATAGAAAAACTTTCCTTGTTCTTCAATATCCATATTATTTTTTGATCAAAGCGAAGTGGTTTATTACTTTTTAAAGTTAATAACATTTATCATATAGTTTTAACAGAAGGTGTGCATGAAGAAAGCACTCCTTTGTCATTTAAGCTTAAAAGCATCTGCGAGGTAGGCATAAACTCATTGCCTAGTTTTCGCTTTATGTTTGAAATGACTTTACGCACAGCTGTTTGCGAACAGTTATGTTTGTAAGCAATTTCTTTATGCGTCAAGTTGAAAAGGGTATATTCGATATAAAGCTGCTCTTTGGGAGTTAAAATGATATTATCGAATTTGGCCTTTGTATATTTGTTTACTTTGCTTGAAGTATCATTTTGATGATCTCTATAGTGGTTTAATTTAATAGCATTTACAGGCTTTAGATGTATAAGAGTATTTGGTTTGTCTTGTCTAATTCTATGAGCTAAAAAGCTGACTTGATGAAAAGCTCTATTTAATAGAGTAAAGTCTTTTGTATTTAAGGGCTTTTGGCCAGCAAGAATTAGCATTTCGTAGCCTTTTGTTGTTTTTACTACTAAATCTAGTTTGTAACACTTTTCTATACCTACGCATTTTTTATAAGCTTGGAATACACTATCATCCTTCCAAAAAGCTGAACCGCTATTTAGTCGATCTGCTACTGATAAATCAAAGCCTTTTTCCATGTATTCACAGTACCAGTTATAGTTCATAGGAATGGGCATAAAAGTTTCGTCATGCACATTGAAATAGTTATAAGTACATTCGTAGATCCCCAGATGTGTCAAATTAGACTTTGTCCATTGTTGCATGTCTTGTGATACTTGCTTCATATTTTTGTGATGTATGTTCATGTTGGTTTTCCTTACTCTGCGCATAGTACATATTCCTTATATTATATTGTTTATCCTTTAACTTTCGTACATCTGCGTTATATAAATAAATTAAACGAAAAGTTTCAGGTTTGAGGGCTTATATGTCTGGTGTAACTCCAGAGAGAGTGGTTAAGCTGCATCCTGTGCATATCTTTTATCTTGCTTAAGGTGTCGTTTGCTTTTGGTGTAAATCCCTGTTCTAATTGATATTTTTTTTTCGCATTCGATACAGCTTGTTTTAGATAAGAAGAAGTTGATTGCGTCAGAATATGATATACCGAGTGCATGAGCTGAGAGTTCATACATTCGAATGTATGGTTCTCAACCAAATTTAACCTGTTTACTTGATCCATTGTACTATGTTTCCTTGTATATATTTTACCTGTGATATTTATAGTTTCTATATTACTAACCTTTTTTATCATCAGAAAAAATAAATGGCAACAAATAAGCTGGTTTAACTTTATAAATTAACATTGATTTGTTTTTTTTGAAACTTATTTTCTATTTTAGAAATAAAAGATTTTTTTATTTACTTTTGGTGTATTGAGTAAAGTTTTAAAAGCTCCAGATTTCGGAGAGTGAGCATATCTATAAATCAAAGGATAAGGTAGCGAAGTGTTCTTCTGTGAACGACATAGAGTTAAAATATTCAATATATGCGAATGACTTGACATAGTTCTTCTTACGATGAGTCGTTCTCAGTCTGTACTGTTTGAGTTTTGGGTCAAGTTTGAATATACACTTATGCACCAAAATAGACAAGAGTGCGCTAGGTAGTGGTAAGTGTGGTGTTGATTAAGTGGTTGATATTGTTTATTTTAAAGAGAAAAAAGACTGGCCTCTCTACAAGGACTCGAACCTTGATCGGCCGCTTAGGAGGCAGCTGCTCTATCCTGTTGAGCTATAGAGAGTTCGAGTTCATTATACATGTTAGAAAGATATACTGTTGCACTTTTGCATGATTATCTTGTATTTTTATCTCGTGTTTTTATCTTATATTTTTATCTCATGTTTTTGTTTTATCTTTGTGTTTCATGTCTTGCATTTACAGCTCAGCTTATTTGGCTGAACTTGCTCGGTTCAAGAGTTGAGGTGTGAGGTCGCGTGAAATGACTTAGTCTATATCGGTGCTTTTCACGACCAGATCGTCAATTTGAACATTTAAGCTTGAGGCTTTATCTTCTAGCTCAGCAACAGAGAAATATTCGGTGACCGTCACGACCTTGACTACAGCTGGGCTTTTTTCAGGTAATATTCTTACTTGTGCAATACGATCGAACATTTCACGTATTAAGATCACACTAAGCTCGTCTTTAGGTTCAATGCCATGACGATAACCTATGTTCACCAGAACACGATCATTTTTTCTGGCAACAACTTGTCCTAGAGTAGGTCTACAGGTTAAGGCTTGGTCAAGATCTTGTGTCAAGTTGAGTAAGATGTATTCTATGACTTCGCCGTATTTAGAGCGCCAAAAAGCTTCACTATGCGGATCAACACTTTCATTCCTTTTAAAATCCCATAGGCCAGTATGTATATATTTTTTTGACCAAATCAGCTCGCCACTTAAACCATGATAGAGGTCAGCTTTAAGGTGAAAGGCTCTTTGTGGTGAAAACTCAAAGAGTCCCAAAAAAGATAGATAAGGATCTGTGGATGCGTCGGTAATAGTCGGTACCAAGAGGTACTGTGAGTTTGACACTTCACTGAGCCAAGTCGAAAACTGTGTATAAGACTTTTCCAGCAATGAATGTTCGGTAGTAATTTTAGTATGTTTGATTGGCATAGGAAAGTAACGTGTTGCATAGTTGATCATCACTTCATTGAGTTTTTTCGGTAAAGCATGGGTGATTTTAAAAATTTTGCCATGTCTTAAATCCGCTCTGTTCTCCACGGAAGCTTGTACTATGGTCATGGAAGATTTTAGCGTCGAGGGGTGACACTTCTGCGAGATTTGATCTTCATCAAACTCGAACCTCATGATGACGCGATACTCTCCATTTCTCGCTGATTCACTGGTAATCTCGGCGCGGTGTGCTTGCCCTTCATGTGAGATGGTCGTGGAGAAATGTTGCACTAAGCCATCAATAATGCGTTGTTGATTTTCAAAGCGTAAGCCTATTTTATAAGAAGCTTCTTGCATGGCATTTTTGATAGCTTGTTGACGTGCTTCAACTTTATTGCCACGTTGAATTACAGCAATACCTTCAGTTTCTATCCATCTTGCTTGGGTGAGAAAGCTGACTCCTAAAAGACAAATTAAAATACTGAAATGAAGAAATCGATTTAAATGAATGTTTTTCATGTGCTCCATGCGCAATCGATAGGAAGTGCTTGATTTTGTTAGAAGCATTTTTTATGCCAGAGCTCAGAGAAGTTGAGCTATAGCGGCTCAACTTAAGGGAAATTAAAGAGAAATACGCAAAAGCCGATATGCTGGTTAGTGAAGAGAGTCAATTTAATAGGCAATGATGACGGTGAGTTGAATATGAGATCTTTATTTACATTTCATACTTTTGTTTTACTCCCTTTCATACTGGGTTGTGCTATTGATGACCGAGATTTACGATATTTGCCAAAAAGTGATGATGTGATAGAAGTTTTAGATAACGAGCAAGTGAATATTCCTGAACCTGAAATGCCAGAAGCGATTGATGTGTCTGATGAATTTGAAATTATGGTTGAGAAAGAGGAACCCGAAGAGAAAGTATTTTATAGAACCTTATCGCAACGCATTATTCGTCAGCTTATGAGCAATATAGATTTATTAAGTAGTCGAGAGCCCATGGTTGTGACCACGCCTGTCTTAGCTTCTAATTTCCATGAAAAAGTGACATTAAGCCACCACCTTCAGCAGTCCTTTATGAGTGCTTTACATGAGTATAGTTTTGTCTTGGTTGATATGAATGTTGCTGATTTTATTAAAGTAAAACCTTCTGGAGAGTTTCTGCTCAGTCGAGACTGGGAAAACGTCTCTGGTGACATTGATGTACAAATGGCCTTGGTGTGTACTTTAGTACCTGATATGAAAGGCATGAGTATTAATACTCGGATTGTGAATGTACATTCTCGTCGTGTGATAGCCAGTTCACAGGTTTACGTTAATGTTGAGGAAATGACAAACTTTCTTAGAATTTCACACTTGATTACTAAAAATCCAAGTGGAGTTCTAGAGCAAAACGAGAAAGAAGGCATGCAGGAAATCTATATTTTAGAGGATCCTTCTTTCAAATATAAAGAATCACAAGTGGATTCAGATTCAGATTCAGATTCAGATTTTGAATCGGAATTTGAGTCAGAATGAGAAGATTAGGTAACTTGATGTGAATAAGTATGTATGTTGTTTCTTTCTAATGAGTACATTGTTCATGACATCCTGCTCGAGCTGGAACTTTCAGAACTGGCCTTGGAACTCACCAGAGAGCAGCTCTGGAACGGAAATTATTGAATGGGAAGATGTGCCCTCCAAGCCTTTTCCTATTCTTAAAGCTGTAGGTTATGCTCCTTTAGATGGTCAACCCGGCCAAACTCGTGGCCAGCAAGTGTTGATGGCGATGCGCGCTTCAAAGATTGATGCTTATCGCAACTTACTTGAGCAGGTCTATGGTCAAGAGATTGAGACAGGAACCACGGTTAAAAATTGGATTGGTCAAAATGACTATGTCAAAGTTAAAGTATCGGGTGTGATAAGTGGTGCTAAAATCTTGAAGAGTTATCAGGTAGGCGATCACTATGTTGTCGAGATGGAACTAGACTTTGCGCGTGTATGGAATTTGTATAAACAGAGAAATCCGCAGCGTAAAGTGAAAGGCGTTCGTTACTTCTGATTGCCTAGGTTACAGTAAAGCTTTATATGGCTGCAAACGATAACACAAGACACCTTTAAAACAGATCAAAAAAGCGCCTTGTTCGAGGGCGTTTTTTTACGGAGAAGCATGAGGTTTTCATGCTTCAATACTTTCTCCGCTCGAGGCGATCGTATGAGGTTGACCTTTATCTGTATAAGTAAGGCTATTTTGATTGCGGTTGGTAATAAGAATCTTTTTGAGTCGATTCAAAGCGCCTAAGCTCATATCAATAAAATCTTGATTTGCACTATTGAGCATCTGGCAACGCTGTAAAAGTCCTTTAATTTGCACAATATCTTCTTTAAAAGGTGCTTCTGTGAGGACAGATTTATCTGGTAATTTGGCTATCGTATCGTCTATTTTACGAATTTGATTTAACAGCTCTTCTTCTTTTTGAATTAAATCATGTAATGTATCCATATCGCGAGCAAGCAAAGCTTCTCGCGTTTTTTCGGTCATGTCGAGAAGCTGTGTGACTTGTGAAAGCTGCTTTTTGATAGCCTCTGAGAGTGCTTGATTCATGATGATGCTTCCTCTTCTTCAAGTTTATCAAACTTCTCCAAAGTGCTTTGTAAGCTCAGCTCGGATTCGATCATCATTTTGGCAAGACTTTCAGGCTTAGGCTTATAGGAGCCATCCTTTATCGCTTGTTTGAGCTGTGCGACCTTTTCATGGTTGATTTGTAGGGGCTGCTCAAGCATTTTTTCATGTAACGCGTGCAATTGCTTTACCTCATAAGTGAGTTGAACGGTATCTTGGTCTGAAGCAGAGATCTGATTATTCTGTGATCTTGCTTCTTGTTGCAGACCTTTATCTGAAATGACTGGAGTATTTCCTTGAGGTCTTGCTTGCGTTGCATCTTTAATATCCATAATAGGTGCTCCTATGTTGGTATAAGTCTTGGAGCTCAATACGCCGCGTGAAGGGTATCGACTCCTATAGCTGTTACTTGAATATAAAGCGGTCGTATTGTGATCAGGCTCTCACTTTGACAATACCGACCTCTGTGACTGTAGCATGAATGACCTTATTTGAGCGGTTATTCTTCACTTTAATCGAGTCACCTATATTTCCATCACTAATAGCTCGCCCTAGGGTTTGTAGGTTAAAACGCTTAGATTTGGCCTGAATGCTGACCACATCACCCTTACAGACCATGCAAATGATCTTACTCGTAATCTGCTGCTCTTTGAGAATGCGTCTTTTGATGCGTACACCTTCTAAAAGCTGTATATCACTGAAATGGTTAGTTTTAAGCTTGTTTTTCTGCATGTATTTGATTTTTAGGTGTCTTTTTTGTATTTTTTCTCCGGTAGAGATATTGGTTGCAGCAATGATAGTAGGGTAAAGGAGGTAAAAGCGTACCCGAACATGGGTAGACCAAGGTCTGGCTTGATCAGGGCTCATACAGGTGACTTTAACCCTATTGTTGTACTGAACCTTAGTATTATGTGGCATGCTCGCCTGAAAGCCTTCAGGGCAGCTGGGCACCTTAATTCGAGGATCCATAGGGGTAGAAAGTACTTTATATTTGACATTTTCTGTTGTTTCAGCCTGCTCTAAAATAAATGCCTCAGCTAACCTTTTTAGTTCAGATTTTGTCTGAGCAGCCGATATAAGTTGTTGAGAAGGCTGAGAAGACGCAAAATGCGCAGATGAAAAAAAAGACAATAAAAACAAAAGTATGCAAGTCACTCTTCTGCTGTAATGTGATGTTCTGGTGTGGTTTGAGCACATGAATAGTCACCTTAGATGTTGAGCTGCGAGCCAAGTTAGATAGGACTTGCTTGATAGTGAATACATCTTATTTATTTCTCAGACAATAAAGCAATTATAGTGCCAACACATTGGATAACTAGGATTTAGGTAATTTAAATGGCAAGTGTATTAGACAGTGTTGATAGCCGTACCCAGCTGGTAGGGCAAAATAGATTTGAGTTGTTGCTTTTCCGATTGAAAGGAAATCAGCGTTTTGGCATTAATGTTTTTAAAGTAAGAGAGGTTTTACCTTGTCCAGAGCTAAGAAAGCTTCCAGGGATGCATAGCTTTGTACGTGGTGTAGCTCAAGTACGTGAACAAACGATTTCGATTATCGATATGAGTGCAGCCATTGGCGGAGAGCCACTCGATGATACCAGCACAGGTTTTGTGATTATTACCGAATACAACCGTTTGACCCAAGGCTTTGTTGTAGAAGGGGTCGAGCGGATTATTAATATGAACTGGGAAGATATTATGCCACCGCCTAAAGGTGTCAGAACCTCTTATCTTACCGCAGTCACAGAAATTGATAACGAGCTTGTTGAGATTTTAGATGTAGAGAAACTCCTCAACGAAATTTCACCTATTAGTGGCGAGATCAGTGATGAAGTCATTAAAGAAGTTCAAGCTGCCAACCTTTCTGAAACAGGATTTCAAATTTTACTCGCAGACGATTCGAAAGTTGCTTTGCAACAAGCGAAGAGTTGTTTGGAGCCATTGGGTGTGGAAGTCATCACGGTGAACAATGGTCGAGAAGCTTTAGAATATTTGATTAAAATTGCAAGGGAGTCACCCGTTGCAGCTTGTAAAGTGATTCCTGTTGTGATTTCTGATGTAGAAATGCCTGAGATGGATGGTTATACCTTGACGTCAGAGTTGCATCGGCGTCCAGAGTTGACAGGGATCAAAGTGATTTTGCATACATCGTTAAGTGGTATGTTCAATCAGGCAATGGTAAAGAAAGTGGGCGCGGATGGCTTTATTGCTAAGTTTAGTCCAGATGAGTTGGCTAAAACGGTGAGTGATTTATTGTTAGATGCCAAAAATAGTTTAACCATGTAAACACTCGCAGACAAAGTTGAAGGAAAAATTATGTCAAACAATACAATATCTCCAAAAGACTATGAGAACTTCTGTAAGTTCCTTGAAGAGCATAGTGGTATTATTTTAGGTGATAACAAGCAGTATCTTGTCAATAGCCGTCTTGCACCACTAGTTGATAAAAACGATGTGAATGATATTACAGGCTTAATTCAGCTTGTACTTGATCCGATGCAAAAAAAGTTACGTGCCGAAGTGGTTGATGTCATGACAACCAATGAAACACTGTGGTTCAGAGACAACTATCCGTATGAAGTGTTTAAAGAGATCTTTATTCCAGAATTTAAAGGCTTAAACCGTCCTATTAAAGTATGGTCATCGGCTTGTTCTTCAGGGCAGGAACCTTACTCTATTGCTATGGTTGTTTTAGAATATAAAAAAGCTAACCCAAGCCAATTGTCTCAGGGTGTAAGTATTTTAGCGACTGATTTGTCACCGACTATGCTCGAAACATCTCGTGAAGGTAAGTACGATAGCTTAGCTTTAGCTCGAGGCCTTTCTGATGAAAGAAAGAATCAATTCTTTGATGATGTAGGTCAAGGCTGCTTTCAGGTGAAAGACGAAGTGAAGAAAATGGTTGAGTTCCGTTCGCAGAACTTACAAGAGAGTTACTCTTTATTAGGTAACTTCGATATTATCTTTTGTCGGAATGTATTGATTTACTTTTCGCCTGAAGCTAAGGCGGAAATCCTGAAAAAATTTGCAGCGGCATTAAATGATAAAGGCTATTTATTTTTGGGTGCATCAGAATCTATGTCTGGTTTATCAGATGATTTTGAGATGGTGCGTTCAAGCCATGGTATTTATTACCAGAAAAAATAGTGTTATATCAATGTAATACCTAAAACTTTGTTCTGACTTCGATTCGCGCTTGTATATCAAGTCAAAAAATGCGTCTAGCTTCGGCTAGGCGTATTTTTTTGGCATAGCCTTTGCAACAAGTAAGCTGACGCAAAAGCATAAAGGAACAATACAGATATGGGCATTTCATTTGCAAAAGCTTTAGGAGTTCATCAGAAGACGTTAGGTATTCGATCTCAGCGTGCTGAAATACTCTCTAGTAATATAGCCAATGCAGATACGCCACATTATAAAGCGAAAGACCTAGACTTTGCGGAAGCTTTAGAAAGCTCGAAACGTCGGATGTTGGGCGTGGGATTAAACAGAACGCATGACAAGCATTTTGGTCATGATCCTGAACCAGCATATGAAGTGAAGTACCGTGTTCCCTTACAGCCTGATACAGGGGATGGAAATACGGTAGATATGGCAACGGAACGGAACCATTACGTAAGAAATTCACTTGAATACCAAACGACGTTTAACTTTCTGAATGGACGTTTTTTAGGACTCCAAAAGTCTATAAGAGGTAAAGTATGAGTTTGTATAATATTTTTGATATTTCTGGTACTGGTATGAGCTCTCAATCTGTACGCTTGAATACCACTTCCAGTAATATAGCCAACGCAACCTCAATTTCTAGCAGTATTGACCAGACTTACCGTGCACGTGAGCCTATCTTTGCTGCGATACCGCATCGTGGTCCTTCGGTCAATAAATATGATAAAAATTATCGTATTAACAAACCAAGTCAAATTGAAGGAGCGTTTGAACAAATTATGGATAGCCAGCTTTTAAAGCGACACAGTGGTGTCAGTGTGAAAGTCAAAGCAATTGTTGAAAGTGATAAACCTGTTATTAAGGAGTACCGTCCTCATCATCCTTTAGCGGATGAATTAGGTTACATCTACAAACCTAATGTCAATGTGATGGAAGAGATGGCTAATATGATCTCTGCATCGCGCACCTATCAAATGAATGTTCATGTTGCCGACTCAGCAAAACAAATGCTGATGAAGACATTGACGCTTGGTCGGTCATAAGAGGTGATGTAGATGGTAAACTCAGTCAATAACTCAGCCAATGCGAATGACACCTCATTCTTAGATAAGATGCGGTGGGAAAATCAAGCTGAAGAAGTGACAACACATAATCAGCTTACTCAAAAAGATTTTTTTGCATTGCTCACCAAACAGCTTGCTATGCAAGATCCGTTTAAGCCTATGCAGAATGAAGAAATGATCAGTCAGATGACTAACTTTGCTTCTGTAGATGGTATTAATAGCTTAAAAGAAGAGATTTTAAACCTTAATGCTGTGATGACATCAAGCCAAGCTCTACAAGCATCGAGCTTAGTGGGACAAAAGGTTTTAACTCAATCTGATAGAGCATATTTAGCAGAAAATGATGCAGTCAAAGGCACAGTAGATATTCCAGCAGGAGGCAAAGCTCAGTCTGTCATGGTGCAAGATAGTGCAGGTCAGCTGATATCAAATGTACCTCTTGCACAAGGTGTAACAGGTAACGTTGAATTTATTTGGGATGGTAAGAACATAGATGGCAATGAAGTGGGGCCAGGCATGTATACCTTTTCGGTTCAAGGTGATATCGACGGACAAACTCAACAATTTAACACTTATACCTATGGACATGTATCAAGCGTGTCTTTAGGTACAGTAGAGTCAGGTACTATGTTAAATATTTTGGGTTCAGGTTCTGTATCACTCAATGACGTTTTAGCGATATCTGGAACAAATAATTAACCTCTAGCAAGATGTTAGAGTTACATAAGGAAGAGCATTGACGGAAGGCTCAGCTGTTATTAAAGAATGTTAGTTTTTATACATATTAGCCATTGTTGAGAGTAGGAGGTTACTATGGCCTTTAATATTGGGCTTTCGGGGATTGATGCAAGTCAAGCTCAGCTAGATGTTACATCAAATAATATTGCGAATGCTGCAAGTATAGGTTTTAAAAAGTCACGAGCGGAGTTTGCGGATGTATATTCAAGTGGAGTCTATCAAAAAGTCAATATTACCATTGGTCAAGGTACAAAGCATGTTGATGTAGCACAGCAGTTTGTACAAGGGAGTACAAAGCGTACTAAGTCTGTTTTAGATTTATCTATTCAAGGAACAGGCTTTTTTGCTACAGCGGCCAATGAAAATTCGAAAGAGTTTCGCTATACCAGAGCAGGGGCATTTAAGCTCAATAATGACAACTATATTGTCAATTCACATGGCGATTACTTAATGAGTTACCCAGTAGATAAAGGCGGTAACACGTCTTCCTTATCTTTGATGTCAACTAAATCAGTGCAAGTACCTACTTCTATTGGTGAGCCAGAAAAATCAGAGAAGCTTGATTTAACACTGAACTTTCCTATTTTAAAAGATGGTGGAGACGCTAGAAGATTGGATAAGTTTGATCCGAATGATTCGGATACTTATAACTTTTCTACAGCATCTGTGGTGTATGACTCTGTAGGGACGCAACATACTCTAAAAGCTTATTATATTAAGCCTGGTGTAGAGAGGGCTCTTTGGAATATAGAATCAGAAAAACTAGATAAAAATATTGGTACAGCTATGGTGGACTGCTCGCAAGTCTTTGATCCAGGTGGTGACTTAGATAATCGTATAGCATGGGCTGTTTTTTATGAGTTTGATGGTAAGCCTATTCAACCCATGAACTTACAAAAAAACGATGTAGAAGGCTTTTCTTACCGTGCTAAGAACTTAGTTTATCGTAGAGAAGGTGAAGAAGTACCTAATTTATATGCATCCAATAAATCAGGTACAGCTGCAGCAACGTACTTAGATATTGATAACACAAAGATTGGCTTAGGCTGTCTTTATCCTGGTAAAGAGGCATCTGATCCACCGGAAGGTTTGCCTATAGTCGGCGCTATTCCACCTGTATATAGGCCAGATAATCATGCTTCAGCACCCAGTATAGATAAATTAACAATTATCAGTGGAGATAAAAATAACGAGGGACGACCTAAAGACTTTTGGCGTTGCCAATTTATTTTCATGGGCAGAGGAGGTGAAGTATCTAAACCTACCGATCCTATACACTTACAACCTGCGGGATTTATTGATCAGGTTGCAGGTTTTGATGAACCAGAAGTCAATGTATATGGTACGAAGTTCAAATATTCAGGTTTTACTCCGCCAAGAGCTGGAGAAACCGCTCTGATTACGCACACCTTGCAATTTGAGATCCCTGGTTCTCTGGCTGTAGAGGTCCCTATTGAGATAGAGATTGACGATTCTATTTTAAGTCTCGAAGCGTTAGCTCGAAAAATAGAAGACGTGATAGATGATTTTGATAATATGAAAGTACCGCTCCTATCCGCAAGCGGAACCCCAATAGCAGCTGCTCAACAACCTAGTTATACCGATTTCTTAAGAGATAATGGTGTGGCATTTGAAGTTGATCCTTATACAGCAGAAATTGAAGTTAAGGTGGATGAATCGAAGCGTGTTGATAACTATGTATTGCGGAATAATACTGTGAAAGCAGAGCATATTACTTATGGTGCTCCTATTGTCGAGGAGTCTGTTGTCACTAAATTCACGGTGAATGTTGATACTTTTTTAGAAGCCACAGCTTCCGCTAATACCCCGTTGTCATCAACACTAACAGAGAAGATGTATGTTGGTCTGACTATTGGCAAGTCTTTCATGACTAACGTGGGAGGAAGTAACGATGTACAGGCTTTAGGGCCAGGTAAGAATGCTAACAACCAAGATTTTAGGAACTTTTTGAGTACCCCACCTATTACAGCTCCTGATCCTGTTGCATTAACAACACCGAATGCAAAGCTCGCTGACTTTATCAACCAGTATGTGACTGCGCTCAATACATGTTTAGAAAGAATTTATCATCCACATACTATAGTGGATAACTCGGATCCTACTCAGCCAGCTAGCAAAAACAATGGCGTTGTTAAAACTTATTCTGACTATATGGAGTTTAAGATTGGATCGGATGGCAGGAGTTTTGAGTTACATTCAGAGGAGACTTTGATGGACCTTGATGAGTTGGATATTAAATTCGGATTATATGGTGCAGCAGCGGGCACTGTATTAGGTAAAAGTGCAGCTGATCCTAACATCGGTACCGCCTTGGCGATCAGTAATAGCGTACCGACTGACCCAAATAAGCAAAGCTTAAATCACTTGATTATGCAAATTCAGGATGAGAATAATAAAAAAGTTTTAGATATTTATGCAGGCTCGATGGCTGTAAGCGAAGCGAAGACTTATGTTGCAGCCGCTAAAGCAAAATGGCCTACTGGTGATGGTTTTTCAATTTCCTTTGATGCAAACAATGTAGCAGGATCCACAATTACTAATGGAGCGGTAGTGACGCCTCCTCCTTCGCAGATCAATTATGCTATGAAAGTTGCTGAGATCGAGTCTGCGGAAGACACGGGTTCGCGATTGACACTTAGTATTTTTGATGACAAAACGCAACCGACTGCACTTAATATTCCAAAAGGGAAACAAGATTTGAGATCTGCCAGCATTCTAGGCTTTATTGCTGATCCCAAGAATTTAACTGCGCTAGGACCTACAGCAGGAGGGGGGACTCCTCCTGGTACAAGTTCGGCGAATTCACCTTGGACGGGCGGGGGAAGCACGCATCCAGTTCTTACGACGCCAGCTGGTACTTATGCTACACCAGATACCTCTTTACTGAGCTATGGTGAACCAAGTTACACCCCTATTTATATGAAGGGTAATTCAATCGTAGGTGAAAATGATTTGGGCGCTGATGCCCTATTTGGTATTGCCGAACAAGATCAGGTTGTGCGAGTCAAGTACGGAAATAACACCATGTATGACACACCTTTTCAGGTGATAGATATTAGTGTTGATGGTAATACTGTGGGTCGTCTTACAACAGTTGATGTGGGTGAGGATGGTTTGATTACCGCATCCTTTACCAATGGTTCTAGAGAGAATTTAGGACGGGTCGCTTTAGCTCGGTTTAACAATGAGCAAGGGCTCTTAAAAATTGGGAATACCGCATGGGAAGAGTCACTTGATTCAGGTAAAGCGATTCCTGGAGAAGGGCGTTCTGGTACCTTTGGTGATATTACCGCGGCTTCTCTTGAAATGTCTAATGTGGAGTTAAGTAATGAGTTGGTTGATTTGATTATTGGACAACGGAACTACCAAGCTAACGCACGAAGTATTGAAGTGGATGGTACGGTGCAACAAACTATTCTACAAATTCGTTAAGTGATGGTGCGATAAGTAAAGTTAAAGGATAAATAGGCACAGGGCTGTGTTCGGTGAAGAGAAAGCATAGGGCATTGAAGCCGTATGCTTTGTCTTGCAATAAAAGCTTAACACAATGAGGTGAGTACATGGCTTTTGAAATCAATCGTACAGGTCTAGGTGTGTCTCAAAGCTATCTAGATGTGACTTCTAATAATATTGCGAATGCATCTTCATTTGGTTTTAAAAAATCACGAGCACAGTTTGTCGATGTCAGTAAAGTGGAAAACACTTACGCTTTGCAATCGAATCAAACGGGTTCAGGGAGTGTGATGCCTGAAGTACAGCAAGTTTTTAAACAAGGCTTTTCTAAGCAAACAGACAGCGTATTAGATATTTCGATGGAAGGAAAAGGCTTCTTTGTGACTTCACCGAATGAAGGTGGCGCCAATCGTTTTTACACTCGAGCAGGTGCATGTCGTGTGAACAATCAAAATCAAATTGTGAATGCTTGGGGAGATTATTTATTAGGTTACCCTGTGGATGATGACGGTAATGTACCCGTAGCCGATGGAGGTGCGCTGGAGATAATCACGGTACCCACTGTATCGGGCGATCCAGAAATGACGCAAAATATTTCTTATTCATTAAATTTACCTTTTTTAGATGCTCAAGAGTCTAAACCTTTAAATGATTTTGATCCAACCGATAGTGATACTTACAATTATGCAACAGGGAGCCACTTTTATGATTCTCTAGGTGGTATTCATGAGTTAAAGGTTTACTTTGTCAAACCTGCAATTTCTCGACCAACGCAGTTTAACCTCGATCCGTTCAATGGCTGGATAGGCACTGACGCAGAAGATGTGGATTCATCTTTTGATTTTTTTGATCCTTCAGGTCTTCCTCCTCCAGGACTCGGTACCGCTCCTGTAGGTGCACCTGACAGCTTTCAAGATCATCAGCTCTATGTTGCTTTTTATGAAATAGATGGTCAACCTGTTCAGGTGACCGATGCCGGAGGCGGTTTAGTTACGCCGGAATGGAATTTTTCTTATGATGCAAAGCAAGAAGTAGAAGTGGTGCCACCTGCGCCTGATGATCCTTTTATTGATACCATTGATATCAAGATTAATGATCGCATCACGGCAGATGATCATCCTGTGATTGCAGATACAGGCACGATCTGGAGTGGTGCGCCCGTGTGTTTTAGCCGAGGTATGATTGTATCGTCCATACCCAGTTATCCTGTGAAACTACAGCCTATCGGTCAAATGGAAACTCCAGTTTTGGCAGGTGTTGATGATACTCAGCAGATCACCATTGATTTTACCGATTCAACTATGTTTGCCAGCGACTTTCAAATCTATGATTTAGACGTTGACGGAAACAACGTTGGAATCATCAAAGGTGTAGATATTGAGAGAAATGGTATGGTGCATGTTGCTTATGATAACGATGAGTCTCTAGCGATAGCTTGTATTGCGGTTGCCAAATTTAATAGCGAAGAAGGATTGCTGCCTTTTGGCGATGTGAGGTGGCAAGAAACAGCCGAGTCAGGAGAAGCTATTTTTGGCATTGCATCAGCAGACAGCTTTGGCAATATGAATGCAAGTGCTTTAGAGCTTTCTAATGTGAGCTTAAGTAAACAAATGATCGAGTTGATTGTGGCACAAAGAAATTATCAGGCCAGTGCTAAAGCTTTAGATACAGAAAATACGATGCAGCAAACCATTATTCAAATGAATTAATACCTACTTGACTTAAATATGGCATAGAGCTTGCTATGTATAATGAGACGAGTGTAGAAAAGGTGGTGTGCAAGTGGATAACCTACTGTATATCTCAGCAAGTGGTGCTAAAGAAAACCTTAATGGTTTAGCTGTGCGTGCACATAACTTAGCCAATGCGAAAACCGATGGTTTTCGTGCGGATCTTGAACAAGCTCGAGCTATGCAAGCTTTTGGTGAAGGATTACCTACGCGCGTATTTTCCATGACAGAAAGCCCTCGTTCTGATTTTCGCCCAGGTCCTATTATTACAACTGAACGTCAGCTAGATATGGCTATCAAAGGTGAAGGCTTCTTTGTCGTGTATGACGAAAATGGTCAAGAGAAAATGACCCGCTATGGCGCATTTAAAGTCGCTGAGGATGGTTTGTTACTCAATCAGCGTGATCAAGTGGTTGTAGGTGTAGAAGGGCCTATTTATTTGGGTGTGCCTGCGAATGAATATGAGATCTCTGATCAAGGTGTCGTCATGTTTCGACCTCCAGGTGCGCCAGTTAATGAAAGAGCGATTGCAGGCCAGCTTAAAATGCTCAATCCCCCAATTGAAAATTTAATGAAGCATACCAATGGCTTAATTGGTTTAAAAGATGTAAATGATAATCAAATTCCCTTGGAACAAGTTGACCCTTATAACGATATTTTATTAGAGCGTTATGCTCTGGAAGGGAGCAATGTGAATCCAGTGAGTGAAATGGTGGCACTTATTTCATTGCAACGTCAGTTTGAGATGCAAGTGAAAATGATGAAAACAGCTGAGGAGATTGAAGCAACAGGTGCTCAGCTAATGAAGACATCTTAATGTCGAGTGAGGTAAATTATGCATCCGGGCTTATGGATCAGTAAGACAGGACTTGAGTCACAGCAGACAGGCGTTTCTGTGATCTCGAATAATATTTCAAACGCCAGTACAGTGGGCTACAAAAAAGGCCGAGCTGTTTTTGAAGATTTGTTGTATCAAACCATTAACCAACCAGGTGGAGTGAGCTCACAAAACTCATCTTTACCTACAGGATTGATGTTAGGTACGGGAAGTCGGGTGACGGCCACACAAAAATCATTTACCCAAGGTAATTTGATTACAACCAATGATGCTTTGGACGTCATGATTGATGGTCAGGGCTTCTTTGTTGTGAGCTTGCCCAATGGAGATCCTGCATATACACGAGCGGGACAATTTACCAAAGATGCTGATGGACAAATTGTCATGCCATCGAATGGTTTTGTGGTTATGCCGGGTATTGCGATACCTGCTGATGCTACATCTATCACGATTTCTCGTGAGGGAGAGGTGTCAGTGAAGCTTGCAGGTGATCCACAGGAGCAAGTTATCGGTCAGTTTGAAATGGCAGATTTTATTAATCCAGCGGGTCTTCAGCCCATTGGTAATAATATGTTTGTTGAAACCAGTGCCAGTGGTGCGCCGATAGGTGGTGTGCCTACAGTAGATGGTTTTGGCTCTATTCGTCAAGGTTCATTAGAAACATCTAATGTTAATGTTGCAGAAGAGCTGGTGAATCTGATTCAAGCACAGAGGATTTATGAGATGAATGCCAAAGTTATTTCATCAGTGGATCAAATGCTTGGATTTGTGAATCAGAATGTATGATGAGGATGTTTCTCGTTGAAAAAGGATGATTATGAGAAAACAAAGTTGGATATTGAGTTTAGGGTTGCTCTGTATGCAAGGATGCATCAGCAGCGAAGTGAAACCTATTGCTGATGATCCGTTTTACGCGCCTATCTATCCTGACGCACCGTCTGTGTCTTTATCTCCTACCGGATCTATTTTTTATCAGAGTCGAAGTGGTGGACTTTATACCGATATTAGGGCACATAAAGTCGGTGACATCATCACCATTAAATTAGATGAGAAAACTTCAGCGAAAAAATCAGCGGCTAATGATTTGAATAAAAGTAACGACATTTCAACAAGCCCAGGTCTTATTTTTGATGAATCCTATCCTAAACTCAATGCGAAACATAGCGATCAGTTTTCGCTGAAGCGTGCATCGGGCTCAGATCAAAGTAACAGTTTAAACGGCGATATTTCTGTTAATGTGATGCAGGTACTTAATAATGGTAATTTAGTGATTCGAGGTGAAAAGTGGATTACTATTAATAACGGTGAGGAGTTCATTCGCATTACAGGCATTATTCGTCCTCAAGATATCGAAAAAGATAACAGTATTACATCGTTGCGCGTTGCCAACGCTCGCATTCAATATTCAGGTACAGGTGCGTTTGCAAACAATCAAAAACCAGGTTGGTTGAGCCAATTTTTCTTTAGCGATTGGTGGCCATTTTAAGGAGTGTGTATGCAAGGTAAACTCAGTACCTGTCTTATAGGTTTTTTTCTAAGCCTACAGGCTTGGACACAAACTATTCCTATTAAAGACTTGGTTGATATTGCGGGGATCCGAGACAACCAGCTGATTGGTTATGGCCTTGTTGTTGGCTTGCCAGGTACAGGTGAGAAAACCGAGTACACCCAACAAACATTTAAAACCATGTTGAAAAACTTTGGTATTAACTTGCCGGCTTCTTTAAAACCTAAGTTAAAAAATATAGCTGTGGTCGCTGTGCATGCGACCATGCCTGCTTTTATTAAAGCTGGACAAAAGATTGATGTAACGGTTTCATCTATTGGCGAGGCCAAAAGTATTCGGGGTGGCACCCTGTTGCAAACCTTTATGAAAGGTGTAGACGGTCAAGTGTATGCGATAGCACAGGGCTCTGTTTTAGTTGGAGGGTTAAGCGCTGATGCCGTAGATGGCGGCCGTACGATTCAAGAAGGGGCTACGGTGGGTCGTATTTTAAATGGTGCTATTGTTGAACGTCAGGTGCTTTCTCCTTTTGAAACGAGTGATCATATTATTTTTAATTTACGTTATCCTGATTTTTCAACCGCTAAGCGTTTAGCCAGTGCAATCAATACCTTATTAGGGCGCGGTATGGCGCATGCAACCGATGCCACATCGGTCAAAATCAGTGCCCCTCGTGATACGAGCGAGCGTGTACGTTTTATCTCGCGTATCGAGAATATAAGAATTGAACCTAAAATGGAAACCTCCAAAATTATTATCAATTCACATACAGGAACCATTGTTGTTGGCAGTGAAGTACAATTATTGCCTGTAGCCATTACTCATGGTTCACTTACGCTGACCATCAAGCCTCCGGAAAATGAGGAAGAACCTGTGCTCATTGATGATGAAGAAGGTAATGATGAAGAAGAAGAGTTTGAGAGAATGTTTGTCTTTGATCCAGGTACGACTTTAAATGAGTTGGTTAAAGCGATCAATGATGTGGGTGCAGCGCCAAGTGATGTTTTAGCGATTTTAGAAGCATTGAAACAAGCAGGTGCTTTATATGGTGACTTGGTTATTTTGTAATTGCAGGTAGAACAAGAGAAAAGGTGATTGCGTGGACATCAAAAATGCAACTTTTCAACAGCATCAAGGTACATCACATGTGTACGATTTGGGCGAGCTTGATGCTCTACGTCGTGAAGCGTTAACGCAAGATAAAGCTGCCTTACATAAGGTTGCACAAAGATTTGAAGCTATTTTCCTCTCTATGATGCTCAAAGGTATGCGTGATGCCAATCAATACTTTGAAGAAGATAACCCGCTCAATACGCGTTATACCAAGTTTTATCGCGATATGCATGACGAGCAAGTTGTACAAGACTTATCCCAAAAAGGTGTCTTAGGGCTTGCTGACTTAATTGTGCAGCAGCTTGCACCTGATTATAAGAATTACAAGCCTGCAAGCGTGTTAGAAGGCGAAAAGATATTTCAAAAATCCAGAGCAGGACTGCCTCATGAAGCTCAGCCTATGTCGGTCAAGAGCAACGTGCAAGAACAGCCGATAGAAGAGATCTCTGACATCGCTTTAGCTAAGATGGCTTTGAATTCTACAGAGCAACAAGCACAAGGAGATGCTTCAACCTCGGAGCGAGGCGCCTTATTTGAACATGCACAAGACTTTATCGATCAGCTACTGCCACATGCTCAAAACGCGGCACAACAGCTTCAGGTTCAGCCGCAAGTGCTTCTAGCTCAGTCTGCTCTTGAGACGGGTTGGGGGCGCCATGTTTTGCAGCGCGCTAATGGTACTTCGAGCTTAAATTTATTTAATATTAAAGCCGATGATCGTTGGCAAGGAGATAAAGTGAAGGTCAATACCTTAGAGTTTAAGCAAGGAGCCATGCGTCAGGAAGCAGCTTTTTTCCGTGCTTATGATTCTATTGCCGAGAGCTTTCAAGATTATGTAGATATGCTGATGCACCAGCCTCATTACCAGCAAGCGTTGCAAGCAGCGCATCAACCTCAAGCTTTTTTAGCGGGTTTGCAGCAAGCAGGTTATGCAACTGACCCAAACTATCAGAAGAAAGTGATGCAAGTGATGGCACAAATATTGGATAAGATGAACTGATAGCTTTTGAGACTGTGTAGTTGAGGTTGTAGTAGTATGTCAGACTTACTCAATATTGGAATATCAGGTTTATTAACTTACCGTAGTCGTTCTAATCTCATTGAAAAAAACATATCCAACGTGAATACCGAAAATTATCATCGGCAGACTATGCAGCAACGTTCTGAGATGAGTAGTTCCTTGCGCCCGCTTGAAATAGGCATGAATTATGGTGATGGGGTCAATTTTGGTCAAATTAATCGTGCTTACAACCAATTTATTGAACGTGAATACAATTACAGTGCTGAATTTAATCATTATTCCGAAACCATGGGTTTATATACCAAAGAGCTTGATAGTGCTATCAGTACTTTAGGTGGTGGTATTGATACATCGATTCAAAATACATTTCAATTTATGTCGAGCTTAGAGCTTGAACCTTCAGAAGGTAGTTTACGTTATAGTTTAATGACGGAAACCCAAGTGTTAACCAACTCGATCGGTTTGATGGATACGCATTACAGCCAGCAATATGAGCGGTTGTCGACTAAGTTTGAAACCTATGTGCGTGATTTGAATCAAATCTTAAATAACGTGGCCTTTATCAACCAAACTATTATGGCTTCTCCACAGCTTGATGGCTCTCTTCTTGATGCGCGTGATCGTTTTATTAAACAAGTCAACGGATACAGTGGTGTGACCGCAATTGAAGATGGAAAAGGCTTGGTTACTGTACTCATGGGAGGCTCCAAAACTTTGGTGGATAAAAGTTTTGCGGCACAATTGAGGGTAGTTGAAGGTACGTCCGATCCAAGAAAAGAAGAGATTGAAATTAAATTTTCTCAAAGTCGCGAAAAGCTCAAAATTGAAGATCTTGGTGGTCATTTAGCTGGGCTTGCTCAGTACCGCGATGAGATCTTATTACCTGCTCAAGATCATTTTGATGTGCTGGCGTTACAGCTCAGTGCGCAGCTCAATCATCAACAAAGTTATGGTTTTAATGAAAACGGTAATGTTCCGTCCTCTTGGTTTACTGAAATCAATGATCCGGATGTCGTGGGCTTAAGAGGGCATGCTGACAAAAGAAATAAAGGTACGGCTCAAGTGCAGTCTGTATTGTTGCATGATATTGCAGGTGTGTATACGTCAGAGCCTAACTTAGATTTACCCGATGTACGAGATATTGTTGGTAATGACTATACTTTGAAAGTTATTACACCTCCTCAAGTTTCGAAAACAACACCAGATGATTTACCTCCTGCTTTGACGGATAGAGTAAAGCAAGGTGAGTTTGTGATCATTAACAATGCAACCGGAGCTCAAGATTTTTTCTATTTTCCTCAGCCTGATCCTGATTTGCCTGTTGCTTTGAAACCTGCTAAGCCAGGTGTCACCCAAGAGCCATTTATGTATGAAGATGTCTTGAATCAAAAGCTGTTTAAGCATCGCACGGATCCTTTAGTACAGATGAATTTTGATGGCTTTAATGTTGTACTTGACGATCCGACCAGCTTTAAGCTCCAAGAAGGAGATCAGTTTCTCATTCGTCCCTTTGCTAAGATGGCTAAGAATATGGAGGTTTTACTACAAGACTCAGCCGATATCAGCGTGGCAAAGGGATTAGATTATGATTTCCAAGCCAGCTCTATCGGCAAAAGAGAGCAACCTGATCGAGATACACCGAACATACATTTAGAGCATATTAATAGAACACATTTACTCCAAAAGAAATATTTACCAGAGGGGAATAAGTTGCGTTTCACTTATGACCGACCCGCAGCCGGCAATCATCAGTTGCTGGTGCATGTTGTGGATGCGCAAGGTGTGGTGATACCCAATGCAGAAGATTCTGACGGTAAGTTTCAAGTGATAGATTTAGGCGTGGACACCGCTATAGAACTTGATGATGAGGTAAATGGTTTATCTGTTAAACCACCTTTTCGGTTTGAAACCTTTGGGATGCGATTTGCTTTAGATAGCAATCAGCTCGTTGCCAAGTCCACTCCTATAGAAAGTTCAGATCAGTTTTCTTTTCAAATTGATTTTGCTGAAAATGATAACCGCAATATGCATGATTTTGCACAGTTGATGGTACAACATTCGATGAAATATGTAGCGCAAGGCCCCAATGAGTTTTCTTTTATTGATTTTTTTCAGTTTAAAAAGGAAACCGTAGGAACACATGCACAAAATGTAAAATTGCTTGTTGAGTCATCGAGCGCTCATATGCGCTATACCGAGAAGCAAATGAGTAATCTCATTGATGTGAATATCGATGAAGAAGGTGCCAAGATGGTTCAGTTTGAGCAAGCTTATAAAGCTTCAGCACGTATGATTTCAACATCGTCGCAGCTTATACAAAGCTTATTTGATGTGATGTGATGCGATAGTTTGAGGAGTAATACATGTCAGAGTTACTTGAGATAGCCCGTTCAAGTCTGAATACGACACAAAATCGACTTAAACTTGTGGGTAATAATATTGTGAATGTGCACACGGAAGGTTATCACCGTCAAGTTGGCTATCAAGAGCCTGTTTTACCTTCTTTGAATCTCTACGGCGATCGCACCCTTTTATCGGGTCAAGGTGTTGATCTGGTCGAAGTTGAGCAACTCTTTGATCAATTTGCAGAGCGAGAACAGCGTTATGCACAATCGGCACTTTCGCAAGTACAAAAGTCGCTTGAATGCTTAGATGAATTAGATAACAAATATTCTCTTGTTGGCCGTAAAGTAACAGATGGTCTGTCTTTACTTTTTGACTCTTTTTTCAAACTTGCTGATATGCCAAGTGATATTGCGGTACGGGATCATATTTTGATTAATGCCGAGATGGTTTCGCAAAATTTACATAGGTTCCAAGACGAGTTACTACAGCAATACAAGAATGTGAATGATGAAATCACGGAAACAGTGGGTGAAGTCAATCAGATTACAGATGATATTTATCGCATTACACGCAAGAGCGTAGGTCTTGAAAAACCTGATTTAGACATTGTGGATGAGCGTACTCGGTTACTCAAAGAGTTAAGTGAACATTTGAATGTGTTTGTGAATCAGCCGCGTCCAGGTAGTTATCAAGTTTTGACTCAAAGTGGCCAAACCTTAGTGATGGAGTCGAGTAAGTTTCAACTCTCGACAGAACAAGCGAACCCGATTGAACAAGATGTTGCTGTAATCATTGGCTCTAAAGACTCAAAGCATACATTGAACCTTAAGGATATAGGCGGTAACTTGCAGGCTTTACGCGACTTTCGCGATGATGTCCTTAGACCTGTTATGCGAGAGTTGGATGTGCTCGCTGTTTCCATTGCACAAACTTTTAATCGTGTACACGAGCAAGGTTTTGATTTGCATGGGCAAGTCTCTAAGAAGATGTTTCGAGACATCAATGAAATGGGGCCGATGATGTATCGTTACGCGCCTTATGAGCAAAATCGAGGCAAAGCAAAAATTGATCGGGTAGAGATTACAGATTTTACTGAACTCACAGGACATGGCTATAAATTAGAAGTTGAGCAAGCAGCTGTTGTGACGCGCTTAAACGGTGAAGACGTGATTGAAGAAGGAAATGAATTGATTTTTCGGTTGGTCAATAAAAAGACGCTTGATTATTATACGATCACTTTTCCAGAGCCTGAACCAGATGGTGCTCCTATACCTCTCAGTGAGCTAGAAGGACAGTTTGCTTTAGGTCCAAAGCTTGCTGATTCGATAGATGGTTTTAACTTCAAATTCAATGATATTAAGCTTTTGAAAGTGGCAGATAAGTTTGAAATTAATCCCACATATGGTGCAGCAAGACGCTTAAAGTTGAACTTAACCAGTGCCGAGCAGATCGCAGCGGCAAGAGGCCCATCGGTCACACATCAAAATCCAGAGAATAAGATTTTAGTCCGTCATGTGGACAGGCAAGATCCTCAGTTTCAAAAGTTTCTCAAATATGGCAACACGGTATCTTTCCGATTATTGATGGGTACCAAAGGCTCTCATCATGAGTTAGATGTTCAGATTCATGATAGCCAAGGTTTAGAGGTGATGTTTGATGACACGCAAAAACCCCCTGTGAAACATTCTCATGTGATTTTAGAATCCGACCCTTCCATAGAAGTAAATAAGCCTAAGTTACCGCAAGAAGTGACTTTGTATGGCATAACCTTTGAGCTGGATGGGATGTTTTTTGATCAGGATGAATGGACTATTAATGTTGATTTTGGTCAAGGTGATAACACGAATGCTTCGATATTAGGAGAGTTACAATCAGAGCGAGTCATGCATAAAGGCACCACGACGCTACTTGAATCTTATGCTAACAGTAAAACCAAAGTAGGTACTTTTTTGAGTGCTTATAACATCAGGCTTGAAGCGGTCAGTGCTAACCATGAGTTTGCGATGAAACGTGTACAAGAACATTCAGGTGTGGTGCTCGATGAAGAGGCGGCAGACATGGTGAGATTTCAACAAATTTATCAAGCATCAGCGCAAGTGATGAGTACCGCAGGTGTGATCATTGATACGCTACTTGCAATACGTTAGGAGGTAGAATATGCGTATTTCAACACCTTTCCAATACATGCATTATAACCACTCTTTGTTAGATAATCAGATCAAATTGAATGAGTCTATTGAGAAGATCTCAGCAGGTAAGCGTATCATTACAGCAGGTGATGATCCAACGGCCATGATTACAGTGGATAACCTCCATCAATACAATGATGCACTTTCGCAATACGCGACTAATATTACGGGCGCTAATTATCGAGCAGGCTTTGCTGAAACGACGCTTGGCTCGATGGATGATTTAGTCTTACGCGCTCGAGATCTCATCTTACAAGGTAACAATGGTGCCATTGACCGTTACGGACGAGAAAATATTGCTTATGAATTAGATGAATTATATGCAGGGATGCTGAGTTTCGTGAACAGTAAAGATGAGTCGGATAATTATGTATTTTCAGGTTATTCCACGAATGTGAAGCCTTTTGACCAATCAAATGGTGGCGATATTGAATACCTTGGTGATTCAGGTGAGCAAAGAGTGATGATCGATGCACAATTGAGCACGATTGTGAATATGCCAGGCGACAAGTTAATTTTAAATGCTTTAAACCCAGCAGGTGAGTTACAAGCCTATCACAAAGTAGAGTCTCAAGGCATGGTGACGGTCGAGTCAGGTATGCGTAACCCTAACCTTGATCCCAGTTACAAGCTGACTATACAAGATCAATATGAACTTGAGTTCAGTCAGCGTGCAGGCACTAAAGTTGATTGGGTTAGTCCCTTAGATATACCACAAAATAGAACTTACCACATTATGGTCACCGATGAAGATGGACATTATTTTAACCTTACTTTGGGGCCTCAAGAGAGTCTCGATCCTAATCAACCGAACGGTATCTCTTTAAGAGACAGGATGCGTACAGCAATACGTAATACGGCTTTAGCTGGAGATCCTGCACTGGATGTGAGTGAGCGCTTTGTGGTTAAAAGTACGATTGATGGTCAAGGTAATAGTTTTTATGTAAAACATTGGGATGATACAAAAAAGATGCATATATCGATTACCGAAGCAAACGGGCAAGACTTTGATCCTGATTTTGATGTAAAAATTATAGATGAAAACGATAAGACCAATGCGCTACATTTACAACCTAATACAGACAGTGATCTAGCCAAAACTACTTATAACATTCATGAGTTTCAGCCTGAATTTTTGGGTTCAAACCATACTTTAAATATGTCATTTGATTTTAATGTGCCAGCGGGAGCTCAGAACATTGCTTTTAATGTGAGTGAGCATATTCGTGATAAGAGCGAGTTGATTGCTCATATCACAGAAAGTTTAAATATGAATTTTGCTGCATCCACCGCCGCAGGTGTTAATCAGCTGCAAGCTGTAGCACTTGAAGACGGTTTTGAGATTCAAGATCGGATGCGTATTATGAGCAATCAGCAATTGACGCTTGGCGCAAGTACAAGTGGTAATCCTTTTGATCCGAATATTCCAACTGATATGAAGTTGGTACTGAGTACTGAGCAACTAAAAATTAGAACAGCTTTTACTGTGCCTGTAACAGTACCTGCAACAGTGACTTTAGGAATGCCTCAACTTCCTATTTTAACGACTTTAAGAGACCCTAAGCTGATTCAGGTGGAACCTGGTAAAGAAGGCGATCCCGTCACTGATGTGAGTGTAACTGTTAACCAAGGCGATAAAGTTCGATCTTACGATTTTCCGCAGAAATTAACGACACTCAATGACTTTGATTTGGCTTATGATTTAGAGTCTCGCACTGTACGCTTAACGAATGAGCTTACAGATAAAGTGGTACCTAGAACGCTGAAACCGACGATCAAGCATAGAACTGAAGTGCAGGTAGCTGGCACAACCAATGCTCAGTATACTTTGCTTTATAGAATGGTTGACGAATCGGGTCTTGTTGTTGCAGAAGTGAATGCAGGTGCTCCTAATACCACAATTGCTGGTAATGCAATAGGTTCTCAATTTGCTTTAGATAGTTTATTAAGAGGTGTTGATTTCAGTGCTTTTGCCGATCTAGAAGGTGTTAAGTCGGCTGAGTTTAAAAATGGCTTTGCACTTAGAGATCGCGATACACTTGTGATTGAGTTAGAAGAAGGTTACACCGAAGCTTATACCTTGGAAACGAGTCTGGTTTTAGATACGGTGGCTACGGCTCCAGGTGTTCCACCTCCAGGAAATGAAACACTCCAGTTATCCTTTGCTGGGCAATCGACGGCAAACCCGCAAGGTGTGATAGCTAACACAAGATTAGGTCTATCTGAAACACAGATTGATGTGGCACAACTCTCTGAAAGAGAGTTGATACAAAAATTAGCGGTCTCTACAGCAGGCACTTCCGATTCGGCACATTATCAGATTTTGATGGAATTTACTGAAGTGGGTACACAACCCCCTTATACACGTAATGTCACCATTGATGTACCGCCTACGCAAGGTGGTATAACCCAAGAAGCTATCGATACAGCGATTAAAGCGCATGATTTTTCGGGTTTCGAAAGTTTACCTGAAGTTACTTCAGTTTCTTATAGCTTAGATACCAATGAGTTCAGGCTTGAGCTTTATACGGACGATAGAGAACAATATAACTTAAATACGTCATTACAGCTCATTAATATTTCAACGGTATCAGCTTCTGATGAGACCTTTGTGTTATCTATTGATGGTCAAAGAAGTACCAGTGTTGAAGATGTGGTTGCTGGTGGTGTTGTACCCCCTTATCTTCAACCTGTTGATCTGATCAACCATCCCGCAGGCCCTGCGGTTGTGACGTCAGAATCTGTTATTCCAGACGACGCCATACGCGCTTCTGAAGATTTTTTCACTCTGATCTATAGAGGTCGTCCCGATACGGGTGATGTATTGGCTCTTGGCTTGAATGAGACTCGACATGTTAATATTTTTGATACGATGAGATCGGTGATAGATAAACTGCGCAACATTTCTGATAATGGTGTGTTTCATGAAACACTGAACTATGGTCGGCTTCTCCAAGAGTTTGATTCTGCCCGCAACCATCTAACGCAAAACCGTGCTGAACTAGGGATTCGACTACGTCAGCTTGATTTGATTGAATATTTTCATGAAGATATTAAATTAATCAATACAACCATTATTAGTCCGTTAGAAGACTTAGATTACAGTGTGGCGATTGCAGAAATGACGCAAAGAGAAATGGCGCTTAACGCACTTGCTGCTGTGTTTACACGTATAGCAGGCTCGGTTTTATTTGATTATATATAAGAGGTATTAAAAAAAGCGATACAGAGTAAAAAAGATATTAAAGAACTGTATACTCTTGCCGATATTTAAAGGTTAGGCTCAAGTTTTGTGCTTGAAGGCCGATATAAAAGTAAGCGTGGATGTAAAGCTTCATAGAGAGAGAGCACGCACCACGTTGGAATAGGTTGATTTAACTTGCGAGACTGCGTTATGTCTAAGGTGTGCTTTACAACAGCACAGACTCATTCTTGATAGATGAATGAGCAACCCTAAGGACGTCACTTTGATACATGTCATGTATCGATATCTGTTTCTTGCTTTATGAGTTGAACCCAACCTCGATGTAGGTCAGTGTACCGAAGGTGGTATTTAAAGCGTGGAAACAAGACACACACACTTTTAACTTGGAACGTAAGGCAACACATCTATAGATACAATCTATATGCCTGATAAAACCTTTAAATACCTTCTCTTCTTTTTCACATCAAGCCAACATCGACACAAAGGAACGTGTGATGAGGTACAAGCTCGATAGAGCGACTGTGGATAGTTTTAAACCTCATAACATAAAATGGACAACAAAGGTTGATTTAACGTGCGAGACTGCCCCATATAGAACCTATCTGCTTGCATATCTGTGCTAGCAAGGCTTCTTGTGGCTGCAAAAAGAACTTAGAGTCTTCTTAGAAGAGGTCTTTGAGATCATCAATATATAAAGATGAGGTTATCAATGTAAGAAAGCATTGAGGTTCATGATAGAGAAGTCATGCCTAAAAAAGAGCAAAAAAAAGACAGTCAGTTAAGCCAAAATTGGATAGAGAGATTGACTTAACCTGCGAGACTGTCAATTCTAATTATAGCGTATGATGTAGCACTTTGCACAAAAAATCGACCTTTTTTTGAGGTTGATGAAAATGGGGATTAACTTAACAAGTTTATCTATTCTAAATAGCTCGAATAGGAATCTAGAGCAAGCGAGCCAAAAGGTTAAAGATGCGACGGATAAGATATCGTCGGGTAAAAGGGTCAACACAGCCAAGGATGATCCTGCTGCAATCAGTGCAGCAACACGTTTAAAATCGCTGTCTATGGCATCTTCTACGGGAGTGCGTCATGCGCAAGAATTTATATCTGTGTCAGAAATTACCTTAGATGCAATGCAAAGCCAGTCCGATTTGCTCTTGAATATGAAAAGCATAGCCGAAGCTGCTACGGATCCTACGCTCAGCAGTGTTGATCGCCAAATTTTGAGCGATCAGTTTTTCATGATGCAAGAAGAAATAGATAGGATCGCCAGTACGACTTCTTATCAAGATACATCACTTCTAGATGGTTCTTTTGAAAATGTCTCTGTGCAATTAAGCCATGAGCCGGACGACTCTTTTCAAGTGACTTTCGCCAGCAGTTATGGCAGTGCAATGGTGTATGACTTTATAGAGACTGAGTTGTCTGCAGCCTCACAAAAAAGCTTTTTGATTGAAGGTTCAGATTTAAATAACACTAAAGTCGTCAACCCAGGTGACGATTTGCGTCAGCTCTCAGTACGGGTAGATGGCGTTGATTATGATATAGATTTGGTTGAGAGCTTAACAGCTTCGAGTTTAGAAAATCAGTTAAACAGCATCAAAGGATTAAGTGATATCAAAGTCAATTTACAGCCTAACTCGCTGCAAAAATTGTCCTCAAGTATTGCGCCAGGAACAGAAGTAATGACTATGGGTCTTCATGTTAATAGCTCTTATCCGACGGGCGCAACTAATTACGATCAATCTGAAGTAACATTTAATTTTGCCCATCCTTCAAATGGTAATACGGCTGATGTTATCGTTTCTTTGAATTCGACAGTACATACTTCTATATCAGCGATACATACTGAACTGAAAAATAGTTTTGATGCTAAAGTTGCAGATTTGGATGCTTTAGGACTCTCAGCGAGCGTAGATATTAACACGGGTCAGATAACGTTGATACATGACTCCAATAAAGTTGCGGAGAAGCCAACTATTCAGACTGAGATGAAACAAGTCATCGATGGTAATCTGAATACTTCGCTTGTTATGTTATTGAATGGTAATTACCCTGATAACTATATATACTACAACTCAAACTTAAGTGGGTATCAGTACGCGTCTGCTGCTTTTTCAGTATGGGACATACACAACGGCGACACACTTGATTTAGCCTTGGATGATTATACTGCCCCTTCAACAGGTGAATCAGGTAATCTAAAGCTTACTTTTGAGCGTATGATACCCGATGCAACGACATCAAATAAGCTCGATACATTCACAGTTAATGTCGATGTTGACAGTACTACAGTAGACGCTGTCAAATTAGGTGATGCATTAAATCTTGCTCTGACAACTTCTGTAAGAGATCAACTCAAAAATGACTTTGGTATTACATATGTAGATGTTGACCTAAGCTCAGGAGATATCAATTTTAAGACGGATTTAAATCAGAACTTTTCTCCTAAAGTGTACTTATCCTATGAGAAATTAACCGATGCAACATCAGGAACCAATACTCTAGATATACGCTATCAAGGCTTTTATCAAGAACATAATTTTGAAGTGGTCAATAGTTCTGATGTTGATCAGACTCTGATATCGCGTGTGGCACCCTCGGCATATATTCCAGCTTTGTATGAAGTTGATTTATCAGGGATGAGCATTGGTAAAGGTGTCGCCCAAGCCGAATTTTTTCAATCTGAAAATGGAGTCAATGTTAAAAGTGATATCATATCTTTTGAATCATCTACATCGGTTGCATCGCTCAGCCTTGCAACGGTAAAGCTTGCAGAACGAAGCGTTGATGCTTTACAAAGCGCAATGAATCAAATTCAGGTCTCACAAGGTGAGGTACGAGGTACGCAGGCTCGATTGCTCAGTGCAGAGGCTCTCAATCAGGAGCAAGAGTTCAATTATGATCAAGCACATGATAGATTAATACGTGTAGATATGACCTCTGAACTGGTGCGCTTAGCTAAAAATCAACTCGTGCAAGAAGCGAGTATGCTGATGATGAGCCAAGCCATGAGTATGAGAGAAATTATTTACAGCTATTTAGTAAAATAACCTTTTTGACTTAAATCAACCTCGCGGTCATCAGGCTATGTTTTTCATAGCCTTTTTTTTGCCCTATTATCAGGAGGAGACTTCAGCTTTTAACTTATTTGCCGATAAGCTAATTAATGTAGAAATAAATGTTAAAAATTTCCCTTGATGGCCGATGAGGTCATAGCAGGGCGTGTCTCTTGATCTCCCTCCTTATATTTTTATTCAACTTATCAGCATAGGTGAATACTATGGGTGTTGTGGTCAATTCAAACACAGCGTCAATGTTTGCAGGAATCTATTTGAACCGCGCAAACAGTAAAGTTAAAGAATCAATGAGCCATATCTCTTCAGGGCTCAGAATCAATACAAGTTCGGATGATGCAGCAGGGATTCAAATTTCTAAGCAATTAGAGTCGCAAATACGAGGTATTGGTATAGGTTTGCGTAATGGCGAAGATGCTTTATCTATTGCGCAAGTTGCCGAAAGTGCTTTGCAAGAAGGGACGACGATATTATCTCGTATCTATGAACTATCGCTACAAGCTGCTAATGGTTCAAATGGTGAAGAAGAGCGTCTTGCTCTACATAGAGAAGTCGAAGAGCTCAAAACTGAAATTACGAGAATAGCGGATACAACGGTTTTTGGATCACAGAAACTGTTGAATGGTTATTTTGGTACGCAAGCTTTTCAAGTAGGAGCTAATGGATTTGAAAACATCTTTCTTGACGTAGGGGATGCAAGTGCGTCTGCTATAGGTATGCATTATCATCAAGTGACTCAAAGTGAGTTTAAAGTGGTAGGACATAATAATGTCGTCGCGCTGAAAGATGAGCCGTTAACTCCTTTTCTAGACATTCAAGTCGATGATTTAAAATATGGCATTGAGCTCAATTATGCTATGACCGCAACAGAGCTGAAAACAAAAATCAATAATGTGCAAGGCTTATCTCTGGTTGAAGTCGATTTGCTCAAAGGTACGGGTACAGAGAATGCGCAGCTTATGAATGGATTAGATAAGGTTGATTTTTTTCAGCCTAAAACTTTGAGAGTCGAAGATTTTGTTGCACCAACGGGTGTGGTGGGACAAAATGAAGAAGGTGTATTATATGTGTACTTCACTCATGAAGATGGCACAGAACATCAAGCTAAGTTAAGCATTAATCCATTGATCGACACTCGCGATAAATTTCGTGCTGCCTTGGTGCAAGCCATCAATGATGCAAACTTTCGTGGTATTGAAGCAACCATGAATGAAACAGATTGGAATGTAACCATTGCTTATACCGGATCCGCACAGTTCCCTCAACCACCTGAAATTGATTTTGCTTATTTTAATGTGCAAAATCCAGGTATACCTCCTTTGGGAGTAGCAGCGCCTCCTCCAACTTTTGAGCTAAAACTCGATGATGCTCAATTCAATAGAAGTTCATATGAAGTGATCAACCATGCTACGACAGTTCGAAGTGGTGATTTTCAATTTGTGAAGGGTGATCCGCTTGGTTTGTCGAGCCAAGCTTCAACGCGTTCTTCCGTTAAGATAGAATTAGACAATGTTGTTGCGACTTCTCAAGCGGGTAACGAGCTACAGTTGAAGTTTTCTATTGTCGATGACATGGGGGATGCGTATGTGCTCCCTGCATTAACGGTAGACTTAGACGCTGCAGCAGGTGGAAGTCTAGTGACTCATCCAGCATTTAGAACGGCGGTAGAGAATGCTTTAACACGAGATGAACTCAGTAAATGGTATGAGACCGAGCTTATTGATGATGTGTTTCTTAATGTTGAAGATACAACCCCTCAAGGAGGGTTAAGTCAATCTACAGTGCAGTTAACCGTTTATTTTAATAAAGAAGTCAAAGATCCCTTTTTTCAGAATAAAAACTTTCATTTGCAAACAGAAGTGATTGTCATAGGTGATAATGCGGTTGACACCCAATTAGAATTCAACTTAAGCGTAGATGATGAAGTACGTCATCGTGCAGCGTCGACTCAAACTGTAGGAAATATTTTTGATGGTGTATTTGCTCAAGAAGAAGTTGTGGGTCAAATACAAGCAGATTCTACGCCTTTATTTGGTGAGCAAGCTGCGCGTATTAAGGCAGAGGTTCCTACTGTAGGACAGCCCGACGAAGAGGGACGCTTTCATATTTTAATTTATGATGATCAAGGAGAGCTTTTGTTTTCAGAAGCTACTGAGTCTTATGCAACAGACAATACAGTAAACAATTTTGGTAGTCCAGTTTTCATCATGGATCGCATTGCTCATGAAGTGTTAAATACGCCTACTTTCACTGCTTTATATCAAGATACAGGGATCAATATGAATTATGAAACAGGAGATGATTATATTGATTTCTTTTATGAGGCCAAAGATGAACAAGCCCCACCTCAATTAGATATCAGAATGCAATATGAAGTTATGGGAGTATCGAATGCCAACCCTCCTGTTTTACCTATTACCAGCTACAATCCTTCTTTTCATGTTTTCTATGACATCAATAAAGATGAGGAGAAGCAGAATGTCTTTACTTTTAATGCAGCACAACGCCCAGAAAATAAAATAGGTGAGGTACAAATAGGTGATCTATACGGCTTAGAAGAAGGAACATCTGTATTCACATTATTAGACGATAGTTTAGCACCGCCTGCTTTCAAGCCTCCTGAGTTTATCGTGAATTTTAACAAAGCAAGACAACTTGCAAGTGTGGATTTGATTCAATTTAAGCAAGATAATAAAAATATAAATCGTCATATTCAATATAATAAGCAAGTTATGCTCATGTCGGTTGCAGAGTTAGATGTTACGACATTTGAAGGCACACAGGATGCACTTTATGTAACGCGTCAAGCTATGGACCTTATCGTAGGTATGCGTTCTGCCCTAGGTGCGAAACAAAATAGAATGGTTTCAACAGGGCTTAATAATGAAAATATTCGCGTGAGCATAGCCGAATCTCGTAGCCGTATTATTGATTTAGATTTTGCTGCTGAAAGTACGCGATTAGCACAACATCAAATTTTGCAGGAAACAGGAGCTGCGATGTTGACTCAAGCTAACCAAGTCATGCAAATAGCGCTCACTTTACTTCAAGGTTAAAAAGCATGAAAAAGATATGTGGTATGTCATCCTCGATCTGCAAGGTGGTGTAAATCATGTGTCATAGACAACAGGTATGTATCAATATGCTGGATAAGCACTCTATAAGGTGTCTCTGTGCTAGCACGAGGTATATAAAAAGTATGTAAATTGATTTGAATTGATATAAAAGATATACAGAATATAGAGAAAATCTATGTAAAAACCACAAAAAACCATGTCTTGCCAGTCTTGCCAGCACATATCCGCAAAAACACCAGATCACATCTGGTGTTTTTTATTGTGCTTATGATCTTTCGCTTTCATTTGTTTTTTCAATAGTACTCATGCAGAAGCAGATTAATATTTTGTTAAGCTTATATGCATATCAGCCGATAAGCTGAATATGGAGAAGGTCTTGTGTGTGCGATCTTCGTTGAACTCAGATGTGTGAGGTAACAAAATATGGGTATCGTTGTTAATACCAATGCAACAGCAATGTTCTCAAATATGTATTTAGGACGTGCAAACTCGGGCGTGCGCGATGCGATGCAGAAGCTTGCTTCTGGTTCTCGTATCAATTCTGCAAAAGATGATGCAGCAGGCCTCGGTATTTCAAACCAATTAACAGCACTAACTCGTGGTTTAGGCGTTGCAATTCGTAATGGTAACGATGCTTTGTCTATTTCGCAAGTTGCTGAGGGTGCCATGGTTGAGCAAACGCAAATGTTGCTACGTATGCGTGACTTGGCTTTGCAAGCAGCTAATGGTTCAAATGGTGCAGAGCAGCGCTTAGCACTTGATGCAGAAATGGCTCAGCTTCAAACGGAGATCAGCCGTATTGCTGATACAACCACGTTTGGTACAGAAAAACTCTTGAATGGTTTCTTTGAGACCAAAGCCTTCCAAGTGGGACCTAATGCGTGGGAACACCTATATGTAGATATTGAAAATACATCTTCTTCGGCAATGGGATTTGAATATTCACAGTCTGAGCAAGATGAGTTAAAAGTTATCGGTAGCGGTGTGATCAACTCTACGAATGGTATTAAAGATGTTCGTACTTTAGAAGTCAAGGTAGATGAGAACTTGTATAAAATTGATCTTGAGTATTCGATGACCGCAGAAGAGCTAGAAAATAAGATTAACAGCATTAAAGGTCTCTCTGATGTCAATGTAGATTTACTCAATGGCACAGGTTCATCGAGAGCGATACAAGGCTCAGGACTTGAAAAAGTGGATGTATTTAAAGACACAGGTTTTACAATAGGCGATTTTAGGAATTCAGCTGATACCGCTGCCGTTACTGGTACAGCAACGTTCCAAGATAATTCGACTATGACCTTACATTATAATGTTTTTAACTCTGAAACCCAGAAGATGGATAAGTTTTCTTTTGTAGCCGATATCTCTGGAGTGAATTCTGATAATAAGACAGAATTGGCTGATAGGCTTGCTGATGCGATTAATTTAAAAAATGTCAACTCGCCCACTTTTGAGGGCGCTAAAAATGATAGAGCATTACGAGGTTTACATGCAGCACGGGCAGGTGATGCTTTAGTCGTAGGTTTTAAAGCATCTGAAAAGTATAATTTATCACCTGAATTAGCTGGTATTGAAATGGATGCTAAAGTCACTGGTACTCTGGGTGAAGGCATTTCAATTAAATTTTATAATGATGAGCAGCAATATGGTGTCGGTGTAAACGGTAGAAAAGAATTTTTAGAGTTAAAAGGTACGACCACTACTACTGAAGCTACTGTGAAAACGGAGATCTTTGCATCTCAATCTATGGCAGTTCAAACGGCTTTAGAAGCGGATGAAAACGTACTTCGTGGTGCGCGTGAATACTCATTAGTCACCGCAGAAGGAAATACTGATGCTTATAACAATGTATACACAACTATAGGTGCTGCATTTAATCCTGATGCAGAGATCGAGTATGATACAGCAGCTGAATTTTCTTATCGAATTCAATCTAAGATTAATAACGCTGGTGTTGCGAAGGCTATAACTGGTGGTGCTAATCCCACAGAGGTAATGCAATATCAGGTTCGGGTTCTTGATGCTGATGGTCATGAAATCATCAGTAAAGTAGTTGGCGATAGTTATACTAACATAGCCGCAGCTACGACTGCTGCTAGTGACACTACTATTGAGGGTTCACACCTGCAATCATACTTCACAGACCAGTTTGCAAAAATAAAAGAGTCATCGGCTGATATGCAATATTATCTTACAGGTGAAGGCAGTAGTCTTAAGGTTTATACTGCAAATGGAGTGAGCAAGGACGTCAAGATAGAGGTAGCACTCAATCAGGTTGGAACAGCAGCTTCGAAGCAGGATAGCGTAATCTTGACATTTGATAATGGGATATCAATAGAGTCAGAGACTGATGATGGGACGAATCCTGCTACGAGTTGGACTTTCAACAATAGTGCTCAAGAGACCACAGTATTACGAACGAAAAGCTCGGGTGAAGCCCAAAACTCAGGATCTAATATTGCTGCTTTTGATGTAGCAGTAACACGAGCCACGGGTACTGCAAATGAAGATAGAGAGATGGCTTTAAGTTTTAATATCAAAGATCAAGATGGTAATATACATTCTTTTGGTGAAGATTTCATTCAGGCGGCTGCTGGTGGTGCTAATAGTGCAGCAGGTGCGACTATAGCAGAAAACAATATGAAAACAGAAATTAAAACTGCTCTTGAAAATTTTAATAGCGGTACGCGCTCAAGAAATACAGCGAAGACTTTAAATGAATTAGGCATTACGGCATCTTATGATAATGATGTTTTAAAATTTGAGTATCTTCAGGAATCGAGTACCTCCGATATACGAGCAGATGTAATGGGTTTTGTTCTAGAAAATACAGGACAACCAACTGCTGGTGGTGGTAACGTCCTTATGGCAACCGATGACAGTGTTGTGTTCACAGGACATGATGGCTCTAGAGCTAAAAGTTTAATTGGAACGTATGACTCCGGAAGTAGCATTTCTTTCTCGCAGATGAATTTGTTGGATAAGAGCAATACGACTCCTGCAGCAGCATTAGAAAGAGAAGCAGAGTTTATTCTTGATTTCTCTAACTTTAAAGCGGACACTGGAATCAGGAATGTGAGCTTCAGTGTCGATGAAGATGTGAACGGGATGCGTAGAGATATCGAGTTATCTGATGAGCTCTTTTTTGTCTCAGTAGCTGATGTGAACATCCGTACTTTTGAAGCTTCACAACAAGCGGTGGTTGCGATTGACCAAGCCATGGCTCAGATAGCCTCTTCTCGTGCTGAGTTGGGTGCGATTCAAAACAGAGCGATGCATACAGGTAATAACAACCAGAACATTCAAGTGCAAGTATCAGAGGCAAACAGCCGAATTCTAGATTTGGATTTTGCTGAAGCCAGTACAAACCTTGCTAAAGTTCAGGTTCTACAGCAAACCAGTGCTGCGATGTTAACGCAAGCGAATCAAATCACGCAGTTAGCGATGCAGTTAGTACAAGGTTAAACAGAGTGTATCCATGATAAGCATGGATACAGACAAGATAAAAAGAGACGCATGATGCGTCTCTTTTTTATGGAGTAAGCTTTGCGAGCTGAGTTTGGATGATGCATGTTGTGAATTTTGAGTCTTGACTTTATATCTTATTCGCCGATAAATTTCTATGGACTGGATTTTGCAAGACAAGCCAAGACGCGTAGTTTGTGAAATAGGCAAGGGGTGCGTATGGACATTAGAATGACAGGCCTTGGTTCTGGCTTTGACATTGATAAGCTTGTGAAAGCTTATATAGATGCAGAAAAAGTGCCTCAAGAAGCTTTAATGAATAATAAAAGGACAAGGCTAGAGTCGCAGCTAAGTGCTTTTGGCCAGCTTGAATCTCAGGCTTCTTTATTGAATCAAACTCTCACAGAATTGTCTAAAACAGACATCTATTCAGGTAAAAACTATACGCTTGAGACGACCGATTATTTTACGGCGACCGTTGCCAATGATGCCAATATCGGTATGTATGATATTCAGGTACAAAAAATAGCTCAAGCCAGTACGTTAGCGACTCCAGCAGAAGTGTTTCTGACTTATCCTTCGATACCTGCTAATCCAGGTGATCCCATTGCCGAAACACCCAACTCGATGGATCCGGATACGTCTCTTGGCGCATCGGGTTCTCTCACCGTCAAAGTGAATGGCATGGGACAAGCAATTACTATTACATCGGACATGACGTTACAAGATATTAGTCGAGAAATCAATCAAATTGAAATGAGCACGCCTTTTGTGCAAACCTCTTTAGTTGCTGCTGCTAAGGGTACGCAGTTGATGTTGGCTTCAGAAGCTTTAGGCGAGGATTACAAAATCAGTTTAGATGTGGTCGATGATGATATATCTGGAAATGCCGTACTCACGCAATTGTTTGGTGATCCATCGACGCTTGCCGAGCCGTTAAAATACGATCCCGCAACTGATCCTGCCAGTGATTATGGTATTCAGGAGTTAAGAGCGGGAGAAGATGCAGAGTTCACCATTAATGGTATTCAGTTTAAAAAGTCGTCGAATTCTTTAAAAGATGTGATGCCAGGTCTGAACCTAGAGTTGAATCGTGCGCATAATGTGGGTGACTTGCCAACACGTATGAGCGTTTATTTAGATCAAACACAATTACTTGAGCTGGTTTATACCTTTGTTGACCAGCATAACGCCACCACAACTCAGATTAAAGACTATAGTTTTGCAGGCTTAAATGAAGAATCAAGAGGCCCTTTGGCAGGAGATTACTTAGCTAATTCCTTGAAACGTGCTCTTGAAATACGCGGTACAGTAAGCTCCAGCGGTATCAGCTTAGGCACAATCGGTATTCAATATAATCAATATGGATTTTTGGAAGTCGATCAACAAAAGTTAACCGATGCTTTGGCAGATGAAGATTTGGATGTAAGTGAATTGTTTTTAGATGCCGATCAGGGCGTCGCGGTAACGATGCAAAAAACGGTCGATGCTTTTATTCGCATGGGTGGATCGTTTGATGCAAGGGTAGATACGATCAATCAATCCTTAGAAGATCTGGTGGATCAACAAGAGCAACTGGATGAAATGATCGCAGCCAGAGAAGCTATGCTTTATCAAAAGTTTAATTTAATGGATGAAATCATGGATCGTATGGAAAAAACACGTGAAAACCTGAAAAACTTATTTGATACCTTACCCACTAACTCGAAAAACAAAGACTAAAAGTCATTGAATCGATATGGAGCATGTTTATGCAAGATTTAAAAGACGTCAATAGCTGGTTACAAGAAAGAATGACACAAGATATATCTATAGATACCAAAGTGTTTGAAGAAATTATAAGTAAAGTATCGCAAAGGCAGCAGTTGGTTGAATTGTATATTCAGCAAAATGTCTTTAATGCAGAGCAGATTCAGCAAGAACAGAAAATGAATGATCACTTGTATCATTGGGTTTATACCTTACGTGATGAAATTCAAAAAAAGCTGATTGAATTGCAAAAATCAAAACAGGGTTCATCTTCCTATCAACAGGTTAAATCAGGTAAAAGCTAACGAGTTTGAGGTTGTTGTATGAGAAAAGGTGCAAAAGCTTACCAGCAAGTCGGTGCCCAAGGCCGTGTTGAAGATGCGTCTCCGCATAAGCTGATTCAAATGATGTTTGAAGCGGCAATTGAAGCGATGAATGTTTCGAAGTCGGCCATAAGTGAAGGCAATGTTTTGCTCAAAGTCGCTAAGATTAATAACGCCTTTGACATTGTCGAAAGTCTACGCGGTTGCTTGAATATGGAGCAAGGTGGCGAAGTGGCTGAGAATTTAGATCAGCTCTATGAGCATACCTTGTTTCAAATCATGCAAGTTAATGCCACCAATAACCTCGAGCTCTGTGATCATGTCACCCATATTTTGACCCAATTGCTCGATACATGGAACCAAATACCGGCAGAGCAGCATCACCTCACCTCGTTGACCCCTGAAGAGCAAGGCAAAGCACCTAAAGCGCCTGCTTCAGATGATGAAGGCGAGTCCAAGACCTAAAACGCTTACTTTGCTGCCTTTCTATGGCTTGTATTACGGGCTATTTCAAGGTACAATGCGCTCCTTAAATCAGTCGCTTAAACGCTTCCTTGCCTTTCTATGGTCTGACTGAGCCATGAAGGCTAACATCCATAAGGAGCTATGACCATGCGTCATTATGAAATCGTATTTATGGTTCACCCTGATCAGAGTGAAAAAGTCCCAGGTATGATTGAGCGTTACACAGGCATCGTTAAAAATGCAGGTGGTACGGTTCATCGTCTAGAAGACTGGGGTCGTCGTCAATTGGCTTATTCAATCGAAAACCTACACAAAGCGCATTATGTGTTGATGAATATTGAAACAACATCAGAAGCTGTCGCTGAGTTAGAGCATGGTTTCCGTTACAATGATGCGGTTTTGCGTCATGTTGTGATTCGTACAAAAGCTGCGATTACAGAGCCTTCAGCTATGGCTAAAGCGAAAGATGAGCGTGAAGCACGCCGTCCACAGCAAGCTAAACCTGAAGTAGCTGCTGCTGCACAATAATTATTGAATTGAGTTAGGAGACCGACATGGCTTTACATTCTCGTCGTCGTAAGTTTTGCCGCTTTACCGCTGAAGGTGTTGCTGCAATCGATTACAAAGATATCGCGACTTTAAAAAACTATATCACTGAAAGTGGTAAAATCGTACCGAGCCGTATTACAGGCACATCGGCAAAATACCAGCGTCAGCTAGCAGCATCGATTAAGCGTGCGCGTTACTTGGCTCTATTACCTTATTCTGACGTACAAAAATAAGTACATCCATTGTTAAGATTATAGAGGACAAGTCATGAACATTATTTTACTTGATAGAGTTGCAAACTTAGGTAACCTAGGTGAGCAAGTTGCTGTGAAAGCAGGCTATGCACGTAACTTCCTTTTACCTCAAGGTAAAGCTGTGGTTGCGACACAAGAAAACGTTAAAATTTTCGAAGCACGTCGTGCTGAGCTAGAAGCTAAGCTATCTGATACACTTGCTGCTGCAACAGCACGTGGAGAGAAGCTTGCTGCACTTGAAGGTGTTGAAATTGCTGCGAAAGCTGGCGATGAAGGCAAATTGTTTGGTTCAATTGGTACGCGTGATATTGCAAATGCATTCACTCAAGCCGGTCAAGAACTGAACAAAAGTGAAGTACGTTTACCTGAAGGCCCATTGCGTCATACAGGTGAATTTGAAGTCACAGTTCAGTTGCATGTAGAAGTGAAAGCAACCGTTAAATTAACGATTGTTGCTGAATAATTTCTTCCTGTAACAGAATAAAAAACACCGCAACTGCGGTGTTTTTTTTTATAAGATTTTTCTTCATTGAGCTATTGCTAATAATTCATGACAAGTATTTTTTGCTGACGTATACTGTCATTTTTTCTCAGGTCATAAAGGTGTTGGATATGGATAAAAAACTTGTCGTGATTACTGGCGCAAGTTCAGGGTTTGGTGCAGCTTTGGCAAAAAAACTCAGTGCAGCAGGTCACCCTTTACTTTTACTTGCACGTCGTTTAGATAAGCTTGAAGCTTTGGATTTACCTCATACACTATGTTGTTCTGTAGACGTGACTGATCGCCAAGCTTTTACGCAAGCGATAGAGCAAGCAGAGCAGCGTTATGGCGCAGTTGATTGTTTGGTCAATAATGCAGGTATTATGTTGCTTGGCTCTGTGGTCGATCAAACGCCGACAGAATGGCAACAAATGTTTTCAACCAACGTCATCGGTCTGTTGCATGGTATGCAAATTGTGCTTGATAAAATGAAGCAAAGACAGTCAGGTACCATTATTAATGTGTCTTCTGTTGCAGGTGTCAAAACCTATGAAGATCACGCAGCTTACTCAGGTACAAAATTTGCTGTGCATGGCATTAGTGAAAGTGTACGCTGGGAAATGGCGCCGCATAATGTACGAGTGATCACCATCTCTCCAGGTGCGGCAGAAACGGAATTGCTCGATCATATGAGCTCGGAAGCGATCCGTGAAGATTATAAGTCTTGGAAGTCGAGCATTGGTGGTGTAATGTCTGCCAACGATGTGGCTGATGCCATTATGTTTGCGTACCAGATGCCACAACATGTGTGTATTCGTGATTTGGTGCTTACACCAACAAGACAACAAAATTAGAGTGATAGGCGATGTGCTCTTTTGAATCATCGTTACGATGGTCATCTTTATTGTGCGTAGTATCAGGCTATCAACTTAAATAAAAACAATATAACAATAATAATAAAAAGTAGTAAGGACGGGTAAACCGATGAAATTGAAGTTTAAACCTCGTATGCTAGCCATCTTAGTGGGTGTGGCTTGTTGCGTATCCAAGAGTTATGCCGATGATTTAATGCAAGTGTATCAAAAGGCTATGGCACACAACCCCGAAATGGTGCGTAACAAAGTTACGCGAGATAAAGCCATAGTGAAGATAGGCGAGAGCCGAGCTGATTTATTACCTGAATTGAAGGCAACAGTGGGTTATAACCACACGGTTACCGATAAGGATAAATATGGCACTATGCCTTCAGAGAGTACAACAGTTGCTCAAGCCCCTGCAAAGTTGACTTTAATTCAAAGCCTATTTAATTGGCGTGATTGGCAACAATTCAGCATCAGTAAAAAGGATGCGTTGAAAGCCGAGGTAAAATACCAAGCTGATGTGCAAAGTTTTATTAATAAAACAGCCGAGCTTTATTTTGATGTACTCACCAAGCAAAGCAAGCTTGAGGCGAGTAAAGCGTCTCAGCGTTCTCTAGAGAATCAACTACAACAAATGAAGGCGAAGTTCAAAGTGGGTTTGGTACCTGTGTCTTCGGTGCATGAAGCCCAAGCGGCTTATGATGAATCGGTGTCGACGGTCATCACGAATGAAAATGCATTACTGAATAGTTTTGAAGCGCTACGCGCCTTAACCGGTGTGGAGCACAAGGATTTAGCAGAGCTTGATATCGAAAGGTTTAGCCCCAGCACACTTTCACCTGAGCATGTTGAAGATTGGGTGCGTATGGCAGAAAAATCTAACCTGACTCTGACCCAAGCCCGTATGGCCAAAGAGACTGCTTTGCAATCCATCTCACTCGAATCGGCAGGACATTATCCTGATTTGTCGCTTGATGGTTCCTATGGTCGTACCAAAGTACGAGATGGTGGCGACACAACCGAGAAGAGGGTAGGCGTGACCTTAACCATTCCTATTTTTGATGGTTTGAGGACCAGCAGCCGAGTTGAACAAGCCCAGCTAGATTATTTAAGTGCAACAGAAAAACTAGAGCAATCTCACCGTGAGGTGGTGCAGAAGGTACGGAGTGGTTTCTACGCGGTGAAGGCTGCAATAAGTCAGCTGAAAGCGCGAGAACAAGCTGTTATTTCGGCGAAAAGTAGTTTACGTGCGACACAAGCAGGTCTTGAGGTCGGCACGCGCACTATTGTTGATATGTCTGATGCGACTAAAAAGCTCTTCAACAAAGAAAGTGAGTTAGCTGCAAGCCGTTTTCAATATATTCAAGCCGTACTTGCTTTGCGCTTAGCTTCAGGTCAATTAACTGAAGCAGATTTAGAGTTAGTGAATCGCGGTTTGGTGCGTCATGATATGCCTAGCTCGCCTCCGCAGCCTCTTTCTGATGAGCCGGTTAAGACAGCAGAAGAGTCCGTATCTCTTTAAAGCCTGTTATATCCTTCATGCAAAATAAAAAAGCCACTTATCTCAAGTGGCTTTTTTAGTTCTTGAACAGATTTTTTAGGTTGAATCTTGAATCACAGCTTAGAGACTATCTTTAAGACAGCTAGCTAAGCTTAGCCTGTTTTGAGTAAATTAGATAGATCGATAACCGCAGCATTGGCTCTTGAGATGTAATTGGCCATAATCAAAGAATGATTGGCGACTACACCAAACCCTGAACCATTGAGCACAATCGGGCTCCAAAGGGTTTCTTGTGTGGCTTCTAATTCACGAATAATTTGCCTTAGGCTCACGGTTGCATTTTTCTTTTCTAAGACGCCTTTAAAATCAATTTCAACAGCATACATGAAGTTGAGCAATGCCCAGCAAGCTCCTCGTGATTGATAAAACACATCATCAAGCTTCCACCAAGGGGTTTGTTCGATAAAAACAGCATCCGTAGGTGTAGATTGCTGTGCTTGTGCATCACCTGCTAAAGCTAAATCTTCTCGTTCCTGTGCAATACTGGCAGACAGACGCTGTGATAAACCACCTAAGCGGCTGTTGACGTATTCTAACCAGTGCGTCAGATTATCAGCACGCGCATAAAATTGTGCGTTGCGCTGATCGGTTCGCATAATATGACTGCGATACTTGGCTAAAGCTTCTAAAGCATCGTTATATTCGCTCTCGGAGCTGGGAAAAGACCAGCTCGTATGACTGATATTGAGCTGGTTTTGGGCTTTAGCCAAGTCTTTGTCTTCAGCCGATTGTGATTGACTACGGCTAAAGTCTTGGCGTAGAACAAGAGACAAATCACGAATTTGTTCTAATGCACCAAATTCAAAAGCTGGCATGTTATCCATGAGATAAGAGAGGATAAAAATATCATTGGAGAGAAAGCCGCCTGGCTTATGTAGCAGGCGATCTGTGGTATGCATGATCGCCGAGACTGTAGCATAGCCTGTAACGTAACCTTGAGGCTGTAAATCTTTCTTGCTGATTACATCAGGGGTAAGACTCCACCATGTAGACAGCAAGAGCGCACCTAGACTCAGAACTATAGTGGTTATGGCTGCGGTGCGTGCCGAGATTGCATCATAGGTGCGATATTTGAGTTGACGTAAGAAATACATGGTATGGCCTTAGTGATGATGATGTAAAGTATGTGATGCACGTATCGGTAGAGTCATCGTTTGCTTGCTGCCATCTTGAAAATGTAGCTTAAACTTGACTTCATCGCCTTGCTTGAGCCGTTTTTTTAAGCCGATAAGCATCAAGTGCTTGGCTTTTGGCTCGAGCTTTAATTGTCCTTGAGCGGGAATATTAAAGGCCTGTTTGCGCTCCATAAACACTTCATTTTTGACTTTTTTGGTTTCATGTAGCTGTACTTCACGGGCAATAGGTGTAGAGATATGAATGAGTTTCTTTGCTTTTTGATCTAAGTTCTCTAAGGTAAAGTAGGCAGCGGTATAACGCACTTTAGGAGGTAACTCTCTGACAAATCCATCTTTAACAAGTAAATGTTGTGCTGTGGTATATAAACTTAAATTCAGCAAAAAAATAGATAAAATCGATTTATATTGTTTTGTTTTGTTCATATTATTAAACTCTTAGTTTATTCAGTTTATTCAGTTTATTCAATAACAAGGACTTGGATACATGGATGATATCCTTATAGAAGATACAAAAAACGTACGTATTATTCAATTTAACCGACCGCAAAAATTAAATGCGATAAATCTTAGCATGTATAAAGCTTTGCAACAAACTCTACATGAAGGTGAGCAAGATCCCGATGTACATGTGTTTTTCATTAAAGGTCAGGCGCAAGGTTTTACAGCAGGGCATGACTTACAAGATTTTTTGCAAGGCCAGAACTTAAGCGCAACACATCCCACGGTTGCATTTCTCTACCAATTATTGCAGCTTAAAAAACCATTGATTGCAGCCGTTTCTGGCCACGCTATAGGTATTGGTACGACGCTGCTTTTGCATTGTGATATGGTTTATGCCAGTGACGATGCTCAGTTTCAGCTCCCTTTTGTGAATTTAAATCTGGTACCTGAAGCTGCTTGCTCTTATTTACTCCCACAGCTTTGTGGTTTACAGAAAGCCAGCGAACTCTTGATGCTTGGAGATCCTTTTGGTGCTCAGCAAGCGAAGGAGATAGGTTTGGTCAATCACATTGTGCAGCAAGAGACGCTTGATGCTTACGCCTTTGAGAAAGCTAGCCAGTTGGCTCAAAAGCCACAAGAAGCTTTGATACAGACCAAAGCTTTATTGAGAAGTACGATGCACAAGCAGGCTCAAGTGCATCTTGAACAAGAGCTGAAACAGTTTGCCGAGCACCTTACATTGCCTGCAACAAAAGAGCGATTACAGCGCTTTTTCTCTTAGAGATTGCCTGCGGTTTCGGGCATAACCAGCTTGAGCGCATCGCGTACTACTTGTTCGGTCGCACCTTCTCGAGGTGCGTTTTCGCTTAAGTGTCTGCGCCAGGCTCGGCCATTGGCGACGCCTTGAAATAAGCCTATCATGTGGCGCGTGATATGGTTCAGTCGTCCACCTTGCTTGAGATGGGCTTGAATATAAGGAATCATCCGCTCGACCACATCGATGCGTGTAAGATGCTGTGGTGGTTGCTGATATATCTTGTGATCCACTTCAGCTAACATAAAAGGGTCTTGATAAGCTTGCCTGCCCATCATGACGCCATCGACATGCTTAAGGTGTTGCTCCATGGCTTCAAAACTTTGAATACCACCGTTGATACTGATATGTAAATCGGGGAAATCACGCTTGAGCTGGTAGACCCGAGGGTAATCTAAAGGTGGAATTTCACGGTTTTGCTTGGGGCTTAAGCCGTTGAGCCATGCTTTACGTGCATGAATAATCCACTTGTCGCATCCTGCTTGATACACGGTTTCGACAAATTGGGCGAGAAACTCATAACTGTCTTGATCATCAATACCAATGCGTGTTTTCACGGTAATAGGTAAAGAGACCACATCGCGCATAGCAGCGACACAATCGGCAACCTGCTGTGCTTCAGCCATTAAACAGGCACCAAAACGACCATTTTGTACCCGATTAGAAGGACAACCTACATTGAGATTGATTTCATCATAACCGCGCTCAGAAGCGATTTGAGCACACTGAGCGAGGGCTTGGGGATCACTCCCTCCGAGTTGAAGTGCGACAGGATGTTCTTCAGTGTTGAAACCAAGGTAGTCACCTTTACCATACAAAATAGCGCCTGTAGTGACCATTTCTGTGTACAACAGGGCATGTTGGCTCATCAGACGCGCCATATAGCGGTAATGTCGGTCAGTCCAATCCAGCATAGGTGCAACAGAAAAGGCGGTATGTGTGGTCGGTGAAGTCATAAAGGTGTATCTCTTGGTTACAGCATTAGAGCGCTCTATTATACACATCAGAGCGCATCATCTCAAAGCAAAGGTGGTAAAAGAAGCTTATAAAACAGGCGGTTTGAGATCGCCTTTTAGCCTTAGAGCCAGTTGAGCAACAAGCGCTGCAATACCTTGATGTGCTTCATGAATAGTTTGCGCTAACATATAAGCAGGTGTGGATAAAACTTTGTTTTGCATATCTTCATAATAATCGTTGACTTCACAACGGTAAGTCCGCCCGCCCATGCTTTGAATGCGTGCTGAAATCTCTTCATCATGCCCAACAGTACAAGCAAGGTCAGGATAGATGAGAGGAAGTATTGCTGGAGCGATACACAAAGCGCCGACATACTTCTTTTGTTCTTTGAAAGTGGTCAAGATGGCTGCGAGCTCAGGATGTAAAACCAGTTCTTTGGGTGAGGAAGCCAGATTAGATAGATTACGCGCGACACCGAAACCTCCTGCGATCACTAAAGCTTCATAATCACAAGGGTTGAGTCGGCTTAGATCTTGCACTTGTCCGCGTACGATTCGGGCTGACTCTTCAAGAACATTTCTTGTTTCTTGTTGTTCTTGTTGGGTAAAATGGTTCACAATACAGGTTTGCATATCAGGTGCAAAGCAGGTGTGGTGGAGTTGGTTTTTTTCGAGTTCAAGCAGAGTGAGAATGACTTCGCTGACTTCAGAGCCATCAAAGGCGCCGCAGCCTGCTAAGATGACAGCAACTTTCGTATTCATAGTACAATATCCTTTTGAATGTGATTGATTGATGTATAGTGCATGAGGATATCAGTAAAAGAACAGAGGAAGCAAGAAGTACACAAAGCTTGAACGGGACATGGTCGTTGTCACGTGTTGCAGCTTATAGTGAGCTTTGACATGTTAAAAAGGAATGAAAACAAGATGAACTATAAATGGATAGGATTAGGACTGCTTTGCTGCTTTAGCAGCTTAGCTTTCAGCACCTCAAGTCGTGACGCAGCTTATAATAGAGCCTGTGTTCAGACCACCTCAGATATGAATGAAGATCCCATTTTAGATTTTTATGCAGATTCAAGCTCTGATTTA
>DDNL01000048.1:12504-12746 GCA_002341165.1 Shewanellaceae bacterium UBA2521 | reverse complement strand
ATGATTTTAAAAGCCAACGGCTGTTTTAACTTACGTTGAAAACGAGAAGCTTTTTTTACCCATGATTTTGCTGTCTGCATCAATAGAGGTTGTGCAACAGCATCGTCCACCAGCCCTATTTTTAATGCTTTTTTAGCACGTACTTTTTTGCCGGTGAGCATGAGATCTAAAGCTTGAGTAATTCCGATTAGTCGAGGTAGCCGTTGCGTTCCTCCTCCACCTGGTAAAACACCTAACTGCAC
>DDNL01000048.1:11723-12203 GCA_002341165.1 Shewanellaceae bacterium UBA2521 | reverse complement strand
ACCTGGTAAAACACCTAACTGCACTTCAGGCAAGCCCAATTGAGTTGTATCCGAATCGCTACATACGCGTACCGAGCAGGCTAAAGCAAGCTCAAGACCACCTCCTAAACACACGCCATGAATCGCTGCAACCATCGGTACTTTCAGATCTTCAATACGTTGAAAAAGCACTTGTCCAGCCAAAGAAATTTGAGTTGCTTCATCAATACTATGGCATGCATCAATCATATGGATATCAGCACCAGCAATAAAAGAATCAGGTTTCCCTGAGTACAACACCACACCTTTAATCGAAGTATCTTGTTCAATCTGATCCAGTACAGCAGAGACATCATCAATGAACTCAGCCTTTAAGGTATTCATACTTTCGTTGATGACATCAATTTTCAGTAATGCAATACCGTCATCTGATTTTTCTAAGGAAAAAGCGCTCATCCATCAACCTCCACGATCATCGCTGCACCTAAACCACCTGCAGCA
>DDNL01000048.1:0-11413 GCA_002341165.1 Shewanellaceae bacterium UBA2521 | reverse complement strand
GCTGCACCTAAACCACCTGCAGCACAACCTGTCGTCAAGCCAACCCCTCCGCCACGGCGTTTCAACTCATGGCAAAGCTGAGTTAATAATCTTGTTCCTGTTGCAGCAAAAGGATGACCGTATGCTAACGAGCCACCTAAAACATTAAACTTGTCCATGTCTATATCACCTACAGCTTGGTTCATATTGAGCTTATCTTGCGCAAAACTCTTAGAGCCTAACATTTTTACATTCGCCAAAACTTGGGATGCGAAAGCTTCATGCATTTCAATTAAATCGATGTCTTTAAGTGTTAAGCCTGACTTACGTAGCACCTGAGGTATAGCATAAGCAGGTCCCATTAACATATCTTCTTCGACGTCAATTGCAGAAAAAGCATAGCTTTTCAAGTAGCCTAACGGCTTAAAGCCTAACTCTTTTGCACGTGATGCTCTCATCAATAAGATGGCTGAAGCACCATCAGTTAAAGCAGAGCTATTGGCAGCGGTCACCGAGCCATGTTTACGATCAAATACAGGCCGCAACCGTGCATAAGATTCAAGTGTAGAATCTTCCCGAATTAAATTATCTTTTTCTATATAAGTTTCATGAGGTGGAACATAAGCCGTCATCACTTCATCTTGCATTTTACCTTCACGCCAAGCTGCTGCTGCAAGTTCATGAGAGCGATGAGCAAACGCATCTTGTTCCTCTCGAGAAATTCCATGTTTTTTTGCCATTTGTTCAGCTGTCTGCCCCATCGACAGACCCGTAGAATATTCTTTTACTGCTGGAGGAACTGGCATAAAGTGCTTGGGTCGTAAAGAACCCAAAATGCGCAACCTTTTCGCCCAACTTTTGGCTTTACTCAAGTCAAGTAAAGCATGCGCTAAGGTTTCAGTGACCAAAATGGGTAACACTGACGATGAATCGGCGCCACCTGCAATACCTACATCAATAGAGCCTGCTGCAATACTCTCTGCTACATTCACCGCAGCTTGAAAACTGGTAGCACAAGCTCTTGTAACAGAATATGCATCTGTTGCGACATTCATACCTGTAAGCAATACAATTTCACGCGCAATATTAGGTGCTTTAGGGTATTGTACTACCTGACCATACACAAGCTGCTCAATACATTGAGGATCGATCTCACTACGAGACACTAATTCACTCACCACTAATTGGCCTAAATCGACTGCTGGAGTGTATTTATACGCCGAAGATTGCCGCGCAAAAGGAGTGCGTAATCCTGCAACTATGGCAACGCGATGCGCATCTGAATGAGTCGACATAATCAATTTTCCTTATTTTTCATGTCTGGTTCTGTTGAAATATGGCAAAGTACCACCATATCATATATCACACCTATAATACTAAATAAGTCAAAAGTGTCCACTTAAACAATAATGCAAAGGCTAATAAACAAATAAATACCTAAAGCAAAATACTATAAGGAACTCTATTCATGAATTTAAAATCTAAATTTAGTCATTTGAAAGCTTACTTAGATCAAATTATTTTAGGACAACCAACACTTACCGAAAACTTACTTATCGCCTTAATCGCAGACGGTCATTTACTCGTAGAAGGTCCTCCAGGACTGGCAAAGACGCGTGCTATTCATGCTCTATCCAAAGGTGTCTGCGCTAAATATCATCGTATCCAATTCACACCTGACCTGCTTCCTTCTGACTTAACAGGTACAGATATCTATCGCTCCCAAACAGGACAATTTCAATTTGAAGCAGGGCCAATTTTTCATAATTTGATCTTAGCCGATGAAATTAATCGTGCTCCTGCTAAAGTGCAGTCCGCTTTGCTTGAGGCTATGGCTGAGCGCCAAGTGACCGTAGGTCAAAAAAGCTATCCACTTGAAAACTTATTTTTAGTCATGGCAACACAAAATCCGCTTGAAAATGAAGGGACTTATCCTTTGCCCGAAGCGCAATTGGATCGTTTTTTACTTCATTTACAGCTCAATTACCCTAACGCTGAAACAGAAATGAAGATTCTGCGCCTCACAAGAGATGAAGCAAAAAAAGAGGCTCCTGTACAAGTACAGCCTGTAACCCAAGATGAAATTTTCGAAGCACGCCAAGAGGCTTTAAATTTACATTTAGATCCAGTACTAGAAGAGTATATTGTTCAACTGGTTATGGCTACGCGTCATCCACAAAAATATGATGACCAGTTAGCCCAATGGATTGAATACGGCGTCAGCCCTCGCGCAACCATTGCCCTTGAACGTTGTGCCAGAGCGCGTGCTTGGATCAATGATCGCGACTTTGTATCGCCTGAAGATATTCAAACTGTCTTACCTAATGTTTTTCGTCATCGCATTTTACGCAGCTACCATGCTGAAGCACAAGGGGTAGACTGTGATCATATCATCACTAAAATTTTATCACTTGTGGCGGTGCCTTAATGCAAACAACAAATCAACTCCCCCCTTTTGCAACGGGATACGCTTTATGTGAACAAGAACTGATTGCCTGTCAACAACTCGCCGTTGCTTTGCCCAAAACCAAATACCGCATGAAAGCAGGTCAAGCAGGCACACGCCATAGCCGCTTCAAAGGTCGAGGTATGGAATTTGCGGAAGTACGCCTGTATCAAGCAGGAGATGACGTGCGCAGTATTGACTGGCGTGTTACAGCTCGCACAGGTAAAACACATACCAAGCTCTACAATGAAGAGCGCGAGCGCCCTGTACTCTTGGTTGCAGATTTAGGTCAGCAAAGTCGCATGGGAAGCCAGCTTCTTTTTCAATCTGTTCAGATTGCGCATATTTGCGCAACTCTGAGCTGGCATGCCATGTTACAAGGTGATCGTATCGGTATCGTCACCACCAATGCACACCAGCACAGAGAGAGTAAACCCAGAAGTCGTCGTTGTGGTGTTTCTGAAGTTTTACAAAACCTGCTAACCACTTATAATGATTTATCTACGTCACCGGATATCACCTCTGCAGATTATCTTAGCCAAGCACTCCAGAGAACACGCAAATTAGCAAAACCTGGATCTTTGATTTGGCTTGTTGCCGATGGCACACAAGTTAATCAAGCGTGTTTTGAAGAGCTCAGCCAGCTAAAAAGACACTGTGAAGTCGCCATGGTGATTGTCTCCGATCCATTACGCCGAGGTGAAGTACAGCTTCCTAAAGATGTCAGCCTGCCGATCCTCAATGGTCAAGACTATCAACTGCTCAATCAGCACAGTTTTCATAATTGGCTCGCACAACAGCAGCAACAATTCCGTGATATAGAACAATTCATGCAACAATTGCGCATTCAAGTTAGGCATGTATGTAGTGGTAAACCTTTATCAAAACAGCTTATGGAATTAAGATGAACACTCCCGACCTCTCTCATATGAACGATATTATCGTCCCCACATTTCAAGCCAGTTTTTGGCCGCTAGCATTAGGCTACTGGCTCCTCATCTTATTGGTTTTTATCTTATGTATCGGTTTTGTCTGGTGGTTTAAACGTCATAGAAAAGTATATCAAGCTATGTATGAAGCACTTCAAGAGCTTAAAAAAATACCTTCTATCGATTCGAAACAAGCCAATGTTTTATTAAAGCGTGTTGCTATTCACTATCATGGACGCGATACTATCGCTTCATTAGCTGATGAAAAGTGGATCCATCAACTCAAACTATGGACGCCAGTTAAACAACAAGATCAATTAGAACAACTGTTTGCTAAGCGCTATCAACTTCATACAGATGAGACAACACGCACACAGCCTGATCAAGAAATAAAAAAAATGCTCAGCCAAATTATTCGTCGCTGTAGCCGCTCTAAGAGGACACCTCATGCTTTCGTTTAAATTTATATGGTTATTGGTTGCTCTACCTTTGCCTTATTTTATTCGCAGCCAACCTCGCCAAGATATGTTCCAAGATGCCCTGCACTGGCAAGGCTTTCAACATCATACGCATACTCAAACAGGCAGCATACAACATAAGCGCCTTTGGTTATGGCTCATGTGGATCTCTTTATTACTCGCTTGTGCTCGGCCACAATGGTCTGGCGATCCCATTGAGCTACCCGTTGAAGGACGAGACTTAATGCTCGCGGTCGATCTCTCTGGTTCAATGGCGATGGAAGACATGAAAATTGAAAACCAAATGACCCATAGGCTCAATGCCATTAAGTATCTCATGTCTGATTTCATTGAGCGTCGCATGGGCGACCGCTTAGGCCTCATTTTATTTGGTACCCATGCTTATTTACAAGCGCCCCTCACTCTGGATAGAAAAACTATTGCTCAATACCTCATGGAGTCCGAAATTCAGCTTGTGGGTGAAAGTACAGCAATTGGTGAAGCAATAGCCTTAGGAGTAAAACGCTTTCATGATAAAAAACAGAGTAATAAAGTGCTCATTTTAATCAGTGATGGTCGCAACTCTCAAGGTAGTTTGGATCCTATGGAAGCTGTTAAACTTGCTCAGCATGCAGGCGTGACACTTTATACCATTGGTATTGGTGCTGATGAAATGGAACACCAAACACTCTTTGGTACCTTTAAAGTACCGACACAAATTGATTTAGATGAAGTCACCATGACGCGTATCGCCTCAGCAACAGGTGGGCAATACTTTAGAGCACGCAGTACCGAGGACTTACAAGCTATCTATGCACATATTGATAAACTTGAACCCATCAGCCGTGATACTAAAACATATCGCCCTATCACAGAACTTTTTTACTGGCCTCTAGCTTTAACTTTACTCTTAAGTGGCCTCGTTTTTTTTCCAACACACCTTATGCCACGCATTAAGGAGCGCTTTTCATGAGTTTTCATTTTATACGACCTGAATGGTTTTGGTCTTATTTGGTGTTAGCAGGCCTTCTCTATTTCATTTATCAAAAAAATAAACGTAAGTCCGATTGGCATCAATGGATCGCTCCCCATCTCAAAGGCGCTTTACTTAGCCCCAATACAAAAAAACAAAAGCAATCCTTGTGGCCTCTAATTTTACTTTGGAGTATAACTGTCTTTGCTTTAGCAGGTCCGAGCTGGACAAAAGTCAAAACCCCTTTAGTTTCTCGCGATACGGGTCGTGTTGTTATCTTTGATTTATCTATGTCTATGCGCGCGGCCGATGTCAAACCCAATCGCTTAACTCAAGCTCGTTATAAACTCAATGATTTGCTTGAGCTAGTCAATGAAGGCCAAACAGGTTTAATTGCTTATGCTGGAGATGCTTTCACGCTGGCACCTTTAACAGAAGATCATGCTACGATTAAAAATCTCATTCCAGCCTTATCACCTGAAATTATGCCTGTACCAGGTTCGCATGCTCTACGTGCTATCGAAAAAGCAGTGAAATTACTGCATCAAAGTGGTCATCAAAGTGGTGATTTAGTCTGGTTTACCGATGGTTTTGATGCCAAGCAAGCACAAGCCATTTTAGCTTTGATACCTAAAACATTTCGCTTATTTATTTATGCTTTTGGCACAGAAGAAGGCGCGCCGGTACAATTGGCTAATGGCAAATTGATCAAAGATGCGCAAGATCATGTAGTTCTGACTAAGCCTAACTTTTCACAGCTCCAACAAGTTGCTACGCAAAATCGAGGGCAAATGTTTCGAGCATATGCTTCAGGGCAAGAAGAAGAAGTATTAGCGAAGTATCTGATGGAACAAAAAAGTGTAGAGCAAACAGAAGAAAAAGAAGGTCTTATTTGGCAAGATATGGGCGTTTATTTTTCATTTTTACTTCTTATTCCTTTCTTATATGCTTTTCGCCGCGGGCACCTTTATGCTTTAGCTTTATGTGTAGTTGGGATCCCTTCTCTGCTTCCTAAGCCTGCTCAAGCTGCAATGTGGCTCAATGCAAAGCAAGAAGCTGTACAATCTTACCATCAACAAGATTATGAAAAAGCCGCAAAGCTTGCTCAAGATCCTAAACTTAAAGCTAGCGCACTCTATCATGCTGGTGCATATAAAGATTCTGCTGCAATATGGCGCACACTTAAAGGCGCGCATGCTCGTTATAATGAAGGCAATGCTTTCATGCAACAACATGCATTTGAGCAAGCCATTGAGCAATATGAGTCTGCTCTGAAAAGTCAGCCTTATTTCCCTGAAGCGCAAGAGAATCTCGAGTTAGCTAAAAAGTTAGCCGAGCAACAAAAAGAAGAGAAAGAACAGAAAAAAAAGAAAGAAGAGGAAGAAAAACAACAACAAGCGCAAAATAAGGATGAATCTGAGCAAGATCAACAACAAGCGCAAAATAAGGATGAATCTGAGCAAGATCAACAACAAGCGAAAAATAAGGATGAATCTGAACAAGATCAGCAGCAAGCGCAAAATAAGGATGAATCTGAGCAAGATCAGCAGCAAGCGCAAAATAAGGATGAATCTGAACAAGATCAGCAACAAGCGCAAAATAAGGATGAATCTGAGCAAGATCAACAACAAGCGCAAAATAAGGATGAATCTGAGCCAGATCAGCAACAAGCGCAAGTACAAAAAGATGCACCTTCTGAAGAAGATGACACGCACATGCCAGCACATCTTCAAAGAATGATGCAGCAAGTTTCAGATGATCCGAGCTTACTATTGAGAAATAAAATGAAACTAGAATACTTAAAACGTCAAAAACAAGGACAACAAGATAAGGAGCAGAACCCATGGTAAAAAAATCCATCATGTTTTTTGCGGTGCTGTGTACACTCTTCTCTTATAGTGCACAAGCTAAACTTATAGCTTCCGTAAATAAAAACCCAGCTGTTGCAGGGCAACCTATTGTTTTAACTATTGAGTCGGATAACTCACATCAAGAAAGTGATTTAGATATGTCGGCTCTGGCACAGGATCTACCTCTTGGCCACATGAGTTTTAGTAAAAGCACACAAATTATCAATGGCGATGTATCACGTCAATCTACATGGACTTCGGTTTTTTATATCGATGAACCACAAACAATCACTATAGGTCCTTTTAAAGTAGGCGATGAGCTGAGTGAATCTTTCGAATTGGAAGTACGTGCTGCGACATCACAACAAAATACGAGAAAATCCAAACCTGCGATATTTTTAGAAAGCAACTTAAATAACCAAGAAGCCTATCTAGGGCAGATTTTGCATTATCAACTCAGTTTATATATTAATGCTGAGTTACAAAATGGTCAGTTGAGTACACCTGATATCACAGGACTTGCTTTTAGCCAAGTCGGTAAGGATAAAGACTCAATTCAACTGATCGATGGCAAACGTTATCGTGTTATCGAGCGTCACTTTACCGTTAAGCTCAACCAAACGGGTTCATTCTCTATTCCTGCGGCAACATTTGAAGGTAATATTATTGTACAAAATCAAGGACGACAAGCTTTCTTTTCAACAAGAACGAGTATGCCTATTCGAGTGAAGAGTCAAGCTATTAACTTGGAAGTATTAAAACCTCAAGCAGGTTTTGATGCACCTTGGATTGTAGCTGATACATTAAACCTCACAGAGACGTGGTCGGAGCAAAGTACTGAAGTCGAAGCCGGCACGCCTATAACACGCACATTAACACTCGAAGGGTTAAACAGTGACTTGGATTTAATACCGCCTATCGAGCTCGATTTACCTAAAGGCGTTAAATCTTATCCCGAGAAGCCTGTTCGCACACAAAAGCTATCAGGTCAAGATATTATTACAACGATGAAAACCAGTTACGCTATTATACCTCGTAAAGCAGGTACCTTGGTACTACCCGAAATTCGCCTGACATGGTGGGACCCTCAGAATGAAGAACAAAAGTGGCTGACACTACCTGAAAAAACATTTACGATCACAGCTGCTCCCAGTGTGCAAAACAACGCCAATGCGCAAAATGTAACGCCTCTCAATACAGCACCTGAGCATCAGGCACAAGCAGCCGCTTCGACACAGTCATCGATTTGGGTATGGATTGCGATAGCTTTCGCTGTGCTTTGGCTAGCCACTTTAGTCTTGGCTTTTATATATATACGAAATAAAAAGTCTACAGACTCAACTGCAATGTCTTTAAAGCTATTCAAAACCAAGTTATCTGATTGTCAATTTAAACAAGCTTGCGATCAAAGTGATGTACATGCCATCTTGCAACATACTACTCCTTGGTTTGAAAAAAAGCTCAACAAGCCTTTGTCACTCACACATCTACAACATCTCTATCCCGAGATCAAAGCGAGCCTGACGCATCTGCAAGAGCTTTGTTACAGTAAAAATCAAGAACACGACTTTGATGGTACAGCTTTTTATACACTATGTGTTCGTTGTACTGAAAATTACCTGCAACCTCAACATCAATCTTTAACACAACTTTACCCTAAATAATCCCGCACAATTAAAATAAAACCTTAGACTTGGAGATGATTTTCTAAAGTCTAAGGTTTTTTCAATTTGTAACTTCTGATAGAATTGCGCCTTTACCCATTAAAAACTAGAGAATAACTGTTTTATGACTCTTGCAGCACCTACACTTGCATCGTTTAGCTTGTATATGCTATGTCTCATTGGTATTGGACTCTGGCATAGTCGCCAATCCAACCAATCTGTCGAAGATTACATTTTAGGTGGGCGAAAAATGGGGCCCACAGTGACAGCCTTAAGTGTTAACGCTTCTGATATGTCAAGCTGGTTATTATTGGCACTACCTGGAACAATTTACCTCAATGGTATTCACCAAGCTTTTATAGGTATAGGCTTGATTGTTGGCGCATGGCTGAATTGGACTTTAATCGCCAAAAGGCTACGTATCTATACACAGCTGGCACATAACTCATTAACCCTTCCAGAGTTTTTTGAACATAGGTTTGGCGACCAAAAAGGACGTATCCGCTTTATTTCAGCACTGACGATCCTCGTCTTTTTTACACTTTATATTTCATCAGGGCTTTATAGTGGCGCAATACTTTTTCAGCATATGCTGGGTATTTCGAAAATGCATGCCTTAATGATAGGCTCGTTTATTATCATCTTTTATACCTTTGTGGGTGGATTTTTAGCCGTGAGTTGGACTGACTTTTTTCAAGGTTGTTTGATGCTCTGTGCGTTACTTTTAGTCCCTACCATCATTTTTATAGATCCAGCTTACACTCTTGAACAGCTCAACCCGAAGATGCTAGAAGCATTTCCTCAAGAAGTCACTTTTATCGGTATTACCGCATCACTTGCGTGGGGCTTAGGTTACTTTGGGCAGCCTCATATTCTATCTCGATTTATGGCGATAGAATCCGTTGAAGCCATACCTTTGTCTCGTCGTATCGCCATTGTCTGGCAAGTATTTGCTTTAGGCGGTGCTATCGCTGTAGGTTTAGCTGGTGCTATGTTCTATCGTGGAGCACCTCTTCACAATCCTGAAACCGTCTTTCTATATCTTTCTAATGCATTATTCTCACCTTGGATAGCAGGTTTACTTATTGCAGCAATACTTTCAGCTATCATGAGCACTATTGATTCTCAGCTTCTGGTATGTACCAGCGTTTTAACGGAAGATATGTATAAAAAATGGTTACGCCCACAGGCAAGCCAAAGCGAACTGATCATGATCAGCCGACTAGGCATTGTCTTAGTCTCATTCTGCGCTATTTTACATTCAACACGTGCTGATGCCAGTATTCTTTCTCTTGTTGAACAAGCTTGGGCAGGTTTTGGCGCCTCATTTGGCTCAGTCATTTTACTATCGCTCTTTTGGCGTGCATATACCTGTGAAGGTGCTATTGCGAGTATGGTATCGGGTGCGGTAACCGTGATCGTCTGGCAAAATATGAAGCATCTAGGTGGCATCTTTCAGATCTATGAAATCATTCCTGGTTTTATTGTTGCTTTTGTTATGGGAGCAATAGTCTCTAAGATCTATCCTCTTCAATCTACAGATCCGATACTGCAAGATTTTGATGCCTTCAAAAATCAACTCTGATCACACAATCAGGCTTCAAGAATACATCAAAAAAGAAACTTAGGTATACTCAGACTGGAATCATAGAATCCTGGTCTGAGTCTATTTTAATGCGATGTCACTCAAGGTCTTCATCATGAAGCTTCTCATACAAACAAATCTAATATGTGCCTTATTGAGTCCTCTATGCTACGGAGAACACAGCTTTAAAGCGCAATCTGAAGCAGCACTACGCAAAGAGTTCAAAGAAGAACAAAGCACTCCTCTACCCTCTACAATGGCATCGTCACTTCAGATTGAGCCTGCTCAGAGTATTGGATCTCAGGTGGTCTATTCCCCGAAACCAAGTCCTTATATCAGCTTAAATTCAACGTTAAGTTATCATGACATCAAGCTCCAAAAGGAAACTCAACATAGCATACCGGAAGGGCTACTCATCTTTATAGTCAGTAATCTGCTATCACATGCCACAACACTCACAGAGCAGTCTGGTGCACCTTTTACAGCTTCACATAAAACAAAGCATTCTGCTCAGGTGCCTGTTATAGAGCAATCTTTAGTATTACACTTGCCTTTTTGATATGTCTTCACTTCTATTTGGCTCTTTCAATTATTTTTCATAGATATTTACGTCTTGATTTTATATGAAGTAGCGCAAAAATATCAAAAAGTGGTCGGACTTGATTCAATCTTCAAATTACTTCAGAATAGACGCTTCATAATTGATATAAAGGTCATGCTTTTAGGTGAATATAGGATGAAACAATTTAATAAAACACTACTTACGCTCTGCATAGGACTTGCAACACACCAAGCATCTTCTGCAGGATTTCAGTTAAACACGCAATCTGCAACAGGCCTAGGTCGCGCCTTTGCAGGTGATGCAATTATTGCTGATAACGCTTCAGTCATGTCGCGTAACCCTGCAAGTATGGCCCTATTTGATCATGCTGTACTCTCTCTAGGTGCAACCTATGCTGATACCGATGTAAAACTATCTGATATCATGTATGGAGATGTAGGCCTAGACAATGAGCATGCACTCAACACACAATCTGTTGATGCTTCCGCTCCAGCTATTCCCAACTTCTTTGCTGTCGTACCTCTAGATAGCAACTGGAGCTTAGGTATGGGACTTTACACCAACTTTGGCGCTGCACTACATTACAGTAAAGACTTCGAAGCGTCTGAATTCGGCGGCGATACAGAAATTAAAACCATCAATGCGCAACTCAGTACAGCTTATCGCATTAACAAGAACTGGAGTGTAGGCGCAGGTATAGATGTTATCAGAGGATCAGGTAACATTAAACGCGAAGCGACCAACCCTCAGGATGGGAAAAAATTTACTGCTCTCGAAATAGACAGCCAAGGCACAGGTATTGGTTTTCATACGGGTATCGCCTACGAGATGAATGCTGATCACCGTTTTGGCTTCAGCTACCGCTATAGTCCTGAGATCAAAGCAAAAGGCGATGTTACGAGTATGGCCATTGTTCAGCGAAGGCCTGCTCCTGAACTATACAAGAACGACACACTTCACTTAAACT
>DDNL01000073.1 GCA_002341165.1 Shewanellaceae bacterium UBA2521 | reverse complement strand
TCAGATTCTGTGCTTGGCAAATCAGAGTCTTCATCGATTTCTGCATCGGCATCTATACCTAGCTTTTGCATCAAGGTTTCGACTTCATCCAGCATACTATCAAACCATGCTTGATCTTCTCGACTCAACTCTGCTTCTTTCTCAACTTTATCAAGAAGACGATTAAAACGCGGATCATGCTCAATTTGCATAAGGCGCATCTCTATTTCTTTTTGCTCTGATACATCAAGTGAAGCAGAAGCCGCCTCTGTTGCTCCAGGAGCAATCAAAGGTATTTTTTTCCGACTTCCAAGCCCAGACATCTGCTGCTGTAATGGTAGCTGTTGAGATTGAGTCGCTTTATCTTGTGCGCGTTGACCCGAAGGTTGCCCTTTGCCTTTTTTCTTAGACTGCGTTTTTTTACGCTCTTTAACCCGAGGTTGTGCTTTAGGCCCTAATGAACCTGCTTTGCGCGATTTTTTCTTTCTAGACATAATGTTAAGCTTTAATTCATAGTATATGCAAGCATAACAAATTTAAGAAAAAAACGATATAAAAAGCAGATAATTAGTTACGAAGAGTGAGAAAGACAGAGCAGCTTATTCCTAAGCTGCTCTAAAGTATATATTTTAAAAACCGTACAATTAACACTCTTTCATTAGAGAGTAGAAATCCTTTTTATCAATTGTCCGAAAAAGGCTAGGCCTTTCAATTACCATCCTGATTTTAAACAAGTTTCCGTACTTGTTCTGCATTCCATTGCATCGGTATGAGTACCGCTTTATATTTAACATCCATTTATCTTAAATATCAATTCATTTACAAAAGCAAGATGAACAACTTCCTAAAAAAGTAAGTTTTAATGCATTTTCATCACAGTTTGTGAACTGAGTCACTATTTAAATGCAATTGAGAGAAAAAAACAAGATTTTTTTATAAAAACAAAGAAAATAATTTTTTTCAACTGCATTTTTGTAAATAAATTGTAAAATAAACTTTTACTTTCTACTTTTCATAAACACTTTTCTTTTTCATGGCTATTTATGTATTTCTATTAAGCTAATAGCCGTAAAAAATTTATGCTTATAGTGTAGAAATATAAATAGTTAGATTTTGTATATCCTTATCAGTTAGCTTCTTCGCTGTTGAACGCATCATATGATTCATATCATTTTGACGCTTATAACTTCGAAAAGCTTTTAACTGATCTTGAAGATAAGGAGCATTTTGCCCAGAAATTCGAGGAAAGCCAGCAGAAGCTAAACCTTGACCTTGCCAACCATGACAAGAAGCACAGGCTGCAATATGTCGATCCATGTCTCCACCACGATATAACTGCTTACCTAATTCATACTGCTTTTTTTGCATTGGATCATCTGGAGGTGATGATGCACGATAAGACAGGGCTTGATGAGAGAAGTAGGTCGATAAGTCATCAATATCTTGATCACTGAGAGCAACCACTAAAGCTCCCATAATCGCATTCTGTCGGCCTTCTTGACCACCCGTACGCATAGCACTTCGATAATCTGTAAGCTGCTTTTTTAAATAAGAAAGGCTCTGCCCTGCAATTTTAGGATAAATAGGCACCATGCTGTTACCATCTATTTGATGGCATGCAGCACAAACCATAGCTTTTTGTTTGCCTGCTTGTAAATTACCAGATAACACTTGTTGACTCGACAACAGAGCCCACATCAAAATCAAAATATTTTTCTTATACATGACATTCCAACTTGTCTTTCATTAAAATCCATTCACTCACAAAGAAATACACTTCAAAACAACAGCTAAAAATATGTTATGATGTGCAGGTGGTATCATAGGCTATCAAGCCTTAAAATAAAAGACATGCAATAAGATATATAAACATTTATTATACTGTCTTGAATCAAACACCAAATCTTGATTTTAATGTTCCTACGGAGTTTTCTGTGTCACATGACATTTTTTTTAAAAAAGCTAAATTTCTTCTTAGCGCACCAGATATAAGACACCTTCCTGAAGATAAAGGAATTGAAGTCGCTTTTGTTGGACGCTCTAATGCAGGAAAATCAAGTGCTTTAAATGCACTTACACAACAACGAAGCCTTGCACGTACCAGTAAAACTCCAGGGCGAACGCAACTCATCAATGTTTTCACACTAGATGAACAACGTCGTTTAATCGACCTTCCTGGCTACGGGTTTGCTCAAGTACCTCTTGAAGTCAAAGAAAAATGGCAAGCAGCTCTCAGTGAATATCTACAAGAGCGTGACTCATTATCAGGCTTGGTACTTCTTATGGATATACGTCATCCACTTAAAGATCTCGACCGCCAAATGATCGAATGGAGTGTGTATAACAATCTACCTGTACTGGTGTTGCTCACTAAAGCAGATAAACTCAAACGTGGCCCTATGAATAACACTTTATTTGCGGTGCGTAAAGAGCTCAAAGCATACGAAGATCTTGTAGAAGTTCACGCTTATTCGTCAACAAAAGACATTGGACGCGATACGCTTATGGAAAAGTTAATCCAATGGTATCAAGTCGAAGATCCACAAGAACAAAATGAGAAATCATAGGTAAAAAAAACCTCGGCTTAAGCCGAGGTATCAACATAGCGTTGATCAAAGAAGCAGGTTAAAAGCTTCAGGAATATATGAAAGATATTACTACATATCAAGATCAATTATTGTAAGCTATCGACAACTAAAAATATAGATTTTTCTCTCAACTTAAATGAACTTTATGACATAGATCACAACTCATATAAGTTCAGCTCTCCATCTAGGATTTATATGTTTAAAGTTTTTATACAAAGCGCTCCGGAAAAACAACAACAACTTCAATCTCAATGGGGGCTTATCCATGATGAACAAGCCGATATTATCTTATCTTTTGTGCAAGACAAGCTCCAAGTCACACACAAGCAACACGCTCAAGTAAATCCTATTTATGTTGATTTTCTTACAGGTAAAGCTGCATATAGACGTAAATTTGGCGGTGGAAAAAACCAAACACTCATCAAAGCGATAGGTCTCAAATCAAATAAAACATGGCGCGTACTTGATGCAACAGCAGGGCTTGGCCGAGATGCGTTTGTTTTTGCTAGTTTTGGCTGTGATGTTGTACTCTTTGAGCGCCACCCTGTAATCGCGGCTTTACTCGATGACGGTTTACGCCGAGCCTATGCTGATCCAGAGATTGGAACTTGGATGCAAAGTCGTATGCAACTCTTCTATGGTTCAAGCTTAACAGAGCTTGAGCAGTATACTCAGCCTATTGATGTAGTTTATTTGGATCCTATGTATCCCCATAAAGAGAAATCTGCTTTAGTCAAAAAAGAAATGCGCTTGTTTCAAACTATTGTAGGATCTGATAACGATGCTGATGCTCTTTTACAACCCGCTCTGAATCTGGCTCGATCTCGAGTCGTCGTCAAAAGACCACAAACAGCTGAATACTTAGCCCACCGAAGTCCAACATTAACTTTTGATATGAAAAAAAACCGATTTGACGTCTATCTCAAAACTTAAGCAGCGTAACATAAGCTACGCTGCTTCAAGATAAATCAAGGTTTGGTTAAACCAGAATGATTGTCTGTACGAATACCAGTATGACGTAATAAAGGCTGAATACTAGGTTCACGCCCTCTAAATGAACGGAAAAGTGCCATGGCTGGCAACGAGCCACCTTTTTGTAAAATATTTGTCAAAAAGCTTTGTCCTGTTTGTGGGTTGAAAATCCCCTCTTCTTCAAACTTTGCAAAAGCATCTGCTGATAACACTTCAGCCCATTTATAACTGTAATATCCAGCAGCATAACCTCCACCAAAAATATGGGTAAAACTGTTTTGAAAGCGATGAAAATCTGGTGGGATCACTACCGCAATATCTTGACGTACTTCATCTAAGAAATCCTGCACTAAATTTTGTGTATCAGGCTCATAAAGTTCATGTAAACGAAAGTCAAATAACGAAAACTCAAGCTGACGCAACATACCCATTGCAGACTGGAAGTTTTTTGCGTCAAGTAATCGATTTAACATATCTTGTGGCAAAGGTACTTGCGTTTCAAAATGACCCGAGATTTCACTCAAAGACTCGGGCTGATAACACCAGTTTTCTAAAAACTGACTTGGTAACTCTACAGCATCCCAAGCAACGCCATTGATTCCAGAGACACCCACCACATCAACTTCTGTCAAAATGTGATGCAAAGTATGACCAAACTCATGGAATAAAGTCACAACCTCTTGATGTGTAAAGCGCGCAGGAGTTTCCTTTACAGGTCCCATAAAATTACAGGTTAAATAAGCGATTGGATGCTGCGTGTGATCACCGATTTTGACGCGCTCTTTACATACATCCATCCATGCTCCACCGCGCTTATTTGCTCTGGTATATAAATCAAGGTAAAAACCACCCTTTAAATCGTCAAACTCATCAAATACTTCATAGTATTTGACATCTTTATGCCAATTATCTACATCTTGTTTTTGCTTAATACGAATTTTAAAAAGCTTATTTACTGTTTTAAACATCCCTTCTAAAACACGGTTTTCTGGAAAATAACAACGTAACTCTTCATCTGATAACTCGAATAAATATTGCTTTTGTTTTTCGCTGTAATAGGCCAAATCCCAAGGCTCTAAATGCTCTTTGTTATCATGATCTTTCGCAAATTTTTGCAGCTCTTTAAGTTCTTCTTCCGCTTGCGGCTTCGATTGCATCGCAAGCTGATTTAAAAACTGGACAACCTGCTCACAAGAGTTTGCCATTTTCGTTTCTAAAGATTTCTGCGCATAGTTTGAAAAAGATAATAAATTTGCAAGCTCATGACGCAAAGATAGGATTTCATCAATGATAGCTGTATTGTCAAACTCACCAGCTTGAGGACCTTGTTCCGATGCACGGGTAACAAATGCAGTGTAAAACTCTTTACGCAAAGCACTGCTGTTTGCATAAGTCATGACGCTGATATAACTTGGCATCTGCAACGTAAAAATCCAACCTGTTTTGTTTCTCTTCTTGGCTTCATCTTCAGCAGCAGCAAAAGCAGACTCGGGTAGTCCTGCAAGAAGTTGGGAGTCGGTGACATGCTTATACCAAGATTGCGTTGCATCCAAGACATTGTTGTTAAACTGATTACTCAGCTCTGAAAGGCGCTGCGTAATACTTGCATAACGCTGCTTTTCTACTTCAGGTAAAGAAACACCTGATAATTTAAAATCCCTAAGTGTATGCTGAGTAAATGTCTTTTGAGACTGTGTTAACTGCCGAAAGTTTTCACTTTCTTTTAAACGTAAAAACATGTGGTATAACGGCTCATGTTGCCCAACAAAGGTTGAGTATTCAGATAAAAGGGGCAGGCACTGCTCATACACCTCTCTTAATTTAGGGCTATTGGCAACACTGTTTAAATGAGAAACAGGAGACCAAGATTCTTGCAGTGCATTATTTCTAATTTCTAATGGACGAATACACTTATCCCAAGTGACATCTTGCTCTTTGACAATTTGTGCAATCACTTGTCGACACTCTTTGATTCTTTGCTCGATAGCAGACTTAACATGTTCGGGATTAATTTTAGAAAAACAAGGAAATTCTGCTGATTCTAATAACGGGTTACTCATGAACTTTTCCTCTAAAAACTTATTTCATTTACTTTTTGTATAATGTGATGAGCGCAATGAATGCGATGTATCCCATAGGATTGTACTTATCTTATTTTTTTTCTATCTATAGTACAAGATACAAAATACTCATTTAATTCATTATTTTTCGAATGTTAATGCGCAAAGTATAGACTTTTTTACTTCATAATGAGTTAAAATAATTAAATCTAACAAGAAAAAAGTGAGAAAAACTTTGAAAAAGCATTTTGATTATATTTGTATTGGCGCAGGGAGTGGTGGTATAGCCTCTGCAAATCGTGCTGCTCAGCAAGGAGCGTGTGTTGCCTTAATCGAAGTAAAAGACTTAGGCGGAACCTGTGTCAACGTAGGCTGCGTACCCAAAAAAATAATGTGGCATGGCGCTCAAATCAAAGAGTGGCTTACACATTATGCACCAGATTATGGTTTCGAGTTCGATTACAAATCATTCAGCTGGCAAAAGCTCACTGAACAGCGTCAAGCTTACATTGCACGTGTGCATGCTTCTTACGAACGTGTATTAGGTAAAAATAAGGTTGAGCATATTCAAGGGTATGGTCGCTTTATTGATGCACAAACCGTCGAAGTCAACGGCATACATTACAGTGCAGATCATATTCTCATTGCAGCAGGAGCCAAGCCAAGCATACCTCAAATCCCAGGTTGTGAACTGGGTATCGACTCGGATGGTTTTTTTGCACTTCAAGAACAACCTAAGCGCGTGCTCATCATCGGTGCGGGTTACATCGCGGTCGAGCTGGCAGGCGTATTACATGCTTTAGGTAGTCAAACACACTTAGCTGTTCGTAAAGAGAAAGCTTTGCGCTCTTTCGATGAGATGCTCAGTGATACACTGATGGAAATTATGCACAAAGAAGGGCTTCATGTGCATACAAAACATCGTATTGAACGTCTTGAACGTCTCGCCGATCAAAGTATCACTGCGCATTTTTACGATCAAGAATCTATCAACATTGACTGCGTGATCTGGGCAGTTGGCCGAGAACCCGCAACACAAAATCTTGGACTTGAGCGCATAGGTGTACAAACCGATCCACAAGGGCATATTGTCGTTGATGCACACCATCAAACCAGCGTGCCATGCATTTATGCTGTAGGAGACAATACAAACAAAGGAGTTCAGCTCACTCCTGTGGCCGTCAAAGCGGGTCGTTTACTCGCTATGCGTTTATTCAGTAGTCAAAAATTACCACCTTTAGACTATGACCATATTCCAACAGTGGTCTTCAGTCATCCACCTATCGGTACTCTAGGTTTAACAGAACAAGAAGCACGCGCACAATACGATGAACAGGATCTTAAAATCTATCGTTCTGAATTTACTGCGATGCTCAGCGGTGCAACCAGTAATCGACAGATCACGAGAATGAAACTGATTTGTGTTGGAAAAGATGAACGCATTGTTGGCTTACATGGTATTGGATTTGCCATGGATGAAATATTGCAAGGCTTTGCTGTGGCTATCAAAATGAAAGCAACCAAAGCTGATTTTGATAGCGTTATCGCTATTCATCCAACCAGTGCCGAAGAATGGGTTACCATGACTTAACTCTCAAAAAATATGTCGAGGAAGAGCCATTCATCTTATGGCTTTTTCTTGGCTATACTGCTCAAGCACAATCAACTTTCTAAAACATCCTCTGCATATTTTAACTTATGCATCACAAAGAAATTGTAAATTTTAAAACTCTCGTCGGGAAGTGTTGAGTGTATGTTAGTGTGATAATCTAAGATCTTCTTTAAAGCGTATTCTACTTCTTCATACTGGAGCACGCGTTGCTTGGCATCCTTACCAAATTGACGTTCAACTAACACACCTAATTTATTGAGCTTCTCAATATGATGTACCGTGGCTCGGATACCATCATGATGCCCTCTAGGATAGTTCAAGACCTCCTCAAATACGTGATCTAAGGGCGAGTTATGCATATTAAATTCCTTTTTTTAGATTTTAAAGAAGTTTAAAATATTTTATAGGCAAAATAAAGCTGCATACAAAAAGTCCGACTTGTTGACTTAAGAATACCAAATAGGATTGAAAAAGATAAAATTCAAAACATAAAATCATCAGCACAAAAAAATTCCCACTCTGATACCAGAGTAGGAATTTCTTAAGGTAATGACTATCTTAAAAATAAGGCTATCAATTTTTACCGTATTTCTTTAGCTTTTTACGTAATGTTCCACGGTTAATACCTAGAACTGTTGCAGCTTTTGTTTGATTGCCTCGACAAAATTCCATCGTCATATCAAGTAAAGGTGCTTCGACCTCTCCCAAGAATAATTCATAGACCTCTGAAGGATCTTGATGATCAAGCTGTGAGAAATAGTTTCGAGCAGCGCGCAACACAGTATCACGAAGCACTTGTTTTTTTACTGTACCATTTGCTGTTGTCATTTCTCCAACAGGCAACGGCATCTCTTTTTCATTCGTTTGGTCAAACATATACTGTTCTCTTAAATCGGTTTACTTCTTACAAAATAATTTTCAAAAGCCTCATACTGCTCTTGCGCTGTAGAGGCTTGATTAAATTCTCTACGATAAGCTACTGCATCATACTGAGAAAAGTACCAACCTACGTGCTTTCTTGCAAACAATACACCCTTATGATGACCGTAAAAGTCATGTAATTGGCGTATATGCTGCATCATCACCTGGCGCTGCTCTTCTTGTGATATAGGCTCTATATACTGTCCTGTTTCTAAAAAATGTAATATTTCTCTAAAAATCCAAGGACGACCTTGAGCTGCACGGCCAATCATTATCCCATCAGCGCCCGTATAATCTAATACAAATCGAGCTTTTTCTGGACTATCGATGTCACCATTTGCAATCACTGGAATATCAACAGAAGCTTTAATAGCTTTTATCGTGTCGTACTCTGCATAGCCTCGAAACATATCTTTTCGTGTGCGTCCGTGGACAGCTAACGCAGCTACACCACAGTCTTGTGCAATCTGAGCTATCTCAACCCCATTTTTATGTTCTAAGTCCCATCCTGTACGAATCTTGAGGGTCACGGGAACGCGAACCGCTTCAACGACAGAGCGAAGAATCTCTTGAACAAGCTGAGGGTGTTGTAACAACGCAGAACCTGCACATTTTTTATTTACTTTTTTTGCAGGACATCCCATATTGATATCAATAATTTGCGCCCCTAGAGACACATTATAACGAGCTGCTTCAGCCATAAGGCTGGGCTCAGCTCCTGCAATTTGCACCGACCGAATCCCCATTTCACCCTGATGAATCATGCGATGCATAGACTTTTCAGTTGCCCAAACTCTAGGGTTTGAAGATACCATCTCAGAGACAGCCAAAGCTGCACCAAAATGTAAGCATTGATTTCTAAAGGGTTGATCTGTTACGCCTGCCATTGGAGCAACAATAAGCGGATTTCTAAGCTTAAATTGACCAATATACATACGCAGTGTTCACTCAGTAAAAAGGTTATATATTACGTTTTTTTTTGCGTGTTGAAAAGCTGAAAATCTTATGTTTTACACCCATAATTCAATTTAACTATGTTTACACTTAACTTTGTTACTTAAAATATTTTTTTTTAACAAGACTTATTTTTTTTAACAGCTGTAAGTCGAATCCACTCTTGATCACAAGCCACTTCATCTATATCAAACCAAGGTGTATAAGCCTGCTTCACTTCTTCTGCTTGCTCTTCAAGTAATCCCGATAAAGCAAGGCGTCCACCCGGTTTTACATAAGCGGCAATCGTTGGAGCCAACTCCACTAAAGGTCCAGCCAGTATATTCGCAACCAACACATCAGCCTGCATGGCATTTGGACTGTTTTGCGGCAAGAACAATTGCAAGCCTTGTTCAACTGCATTACGCTTTGCATTTTCAAAACTTGCATCCAATGCTTGCTGATCAATATCAATTCCTGTAACACACTTTGCACCCAGTTTCAGCGCTGCGATAGCCAAAATACCTGAACCACAACCAAAGTCGATGACCTCTTGATCAGACAAGTCTAAGCTATCAAGCCAACGCAAACACAAAGCTGTCGTGGGATGCGTGCCTGTACCAAAGGCAAGGCCAGGATCAAGCATAATATTGACCGCATCAGGCTCAGGTGCTTCACGCCAACTCGGGCAAATCCACAAGCGACGACCAAACTGCATAGGGTGAAAATCATCCATCCAAGCACGTACCCAATCTTTATCTTCTAATGCTTCGACTTTAAAGGTAAAAGCTGCACCTAAAAGCGGATGTTGCTTAAGATGCTCAACAACCTCTGCCATATCGGTAAGTGCATCAAAAAGTCCAATGATCGTGGTCTGGTTCCATAACGGACTTTCTCCAGGCATAGGCTCATAAATAGGCGTATCTTGACTGTCTTCAAAAGTCACCGAAACAGCACCTAACAATATTAATGCATCACTGATTTGCTCAGCTGAATCTGCTTTTGTTGCTATACGAATTTGTATCCAAGCCATACATGGCATCCTCTCTTTAACAGGCCAACCCCGCTCACGTGACGTTGACCTTATGTTCTATTTATGACTGACTAAAATAACTCGAATTGCATCAAGCTGTAATTGGCTATTTTCGATATAATGTGCAATGGCATGCATTTGATCTTGAATATAATCCAACTCTACCTGACGAATATGAGGATTCACTGCTTTAAGCTGTGTAAGGCGATTTAACTCTTCCTCTAAAGCTGTTTGCATCGATTTTTTTGCTTGCGCTTGAATCTCTTTCGCACGAGAATCTGCCAGCTCATTCGATTGATGAATCAAAGGATGAACCAAAGTTTGAGACGCATTAATCAGTTTAATAGCCGTATGTCGATTTACAGGAGCAAGCTGGTCATCTAAAGTCGAAAAGTCTACTTTTTGACTTAAGTTTTGTCCTGTTTGATCTAATAAAATACGGATAGGTGTTGCCGGTAAATAGCGGAAAACCTGAGAAGCCTTGGGCGCCGAAACATCTAAGCTATACATGAGCTCAACAAACAAGGTTCCGACAGGCATAGCTTTATTTTTCAACAGTGCTACCGAGGTTGAACCTGTATCTGAACCTAGAATTAAATCAATTCCTGTTTGTACTAACGGATGCTCTGGTGTCATGAAGGTCACTTCGTCTCGAGATAAAGCCGCATCACGATCAAAAGTGATCATCAGTCCATCATCGGGAATACCTGGATAAGGGAAAAGCATGTGCTCATTTGGACGTAACACTAAAACTTTTTCACCTTTATCTTCTTGATCAATACCAATAATATCCCAAAGACTTAAAATAAATTGAATAAAGTCAGTGCGCTGATCTTGCTCTAAAAGCTTATCAACGAGCTGCTGCGCAGCTTGGCCGCCATGGCTATTCATTTCAAGTAAACGATCACGCCCTTGCTCTAGCTGGTGCGTCAACTCTGTTCTTTTTTGCGCTACATCTTTAAGCAATTTACCTGCTTGAGACTTTGAATAAGAAAGTAAGTTTTGCTCAAAAGGTTCCAAGAAGATCTGGTACAACTCATGCCCTGTTGGGCAAGTTTGTTCAAATGCATTCAAGCCAAAGTGATACCAATCTACCAAAAACTCTTGTGCTGTTCCTTCAAAATAAGGCACATGTAAATGCACATCTTGTGTCTGACCGATACGATCTAAGCGACCAATTCTTTGTTCTAATAGATCGGGGTTAATCGGTAAATCAAAGAGCACCAGATCGCTTGCAAATTGGAAGTTACGCCCTTCTGAGCCAATTTCAGAACAAATCAGAGCTTGTGCACCACCTTCTACTTGAGCAAAATAAGCACCTGCTTTATCTCGCTCTAAAATAGACATACCTTCATGAAATACCGTTGCACGAATACCAGCGCGCGCGCGTAAAGCTTCTTCTAAAACAAGAGCAATTTGAGCCGTCGAAGCAATAATCAGGACTTTTTTACTTTTGTGATCTTGTAAAAATTTCAATAACCATTCAACACGTGGATCAAATTGCCACCAACCAGCACCATGACCATCAAACTCCTGATACAAGGTTTCAGGTGATAAAAGTTGAGCAATTTTAGCTGCCTGAGTTTGTTGTGACTGTATAGACTGCATCACGCGCATCGCCGTTTTATATTGTTCAGGCAATGCAAAAGCTTGAGGAGAAAAATGCCTTTGAGGAAAGCCTTGAATACTTTGGCGCACATTTCTAAACAACAAACGACCCGTACCATGACAGTCTAAAAGCTGTTTTAACCACTTTTGTTTTAATAGAGCTCGCTCACCATCGGTAACACGATTGAGTTGATTGACATCTTGTCCCAACATATAAGGCTCAAGTGCTGTAGCTTCTTCAGCAGATAAAGTGTGCTCATGAGACAAAGCTTGTGCTGCCTGCACAACATTCTGGTAACTTTTTTCTTCTTCAATGAAAGCTGAGTAGTCAAAAAAGCGATCTGAATCTAAAAGACGCAAGCGCGCAAAATGACTTTCATGCCCGAGCTGATCAGGTGTTGCTGTAAGAAGGAGAACACCTGGCACTTCTTGTGACAAAGCTTCAATCACTTGATAAGCACGACTTGGTTTCTCTTTAGACCATTGTAAATGATGCGCTTCATCAACAACTAACATATCCCAATCTGCATCGAGTGCTTGTTCAAAACGCTTTTTCTTACGCAACAAGTCAATAGAGCAAATCACTAATTGTTCAGAGTCAAATGGATTATGGTAATCAGCATAAGCTTCAACACAACGCTCTTCATCAAAAATCGAGAAATGTAAATTGAAACGTCTCAGCATCTCAATCAGCCACTGATGACACAAACTTTCAGGCACCACAATAAGAACCCGTTGGGCACGCCCTGTTAAAAGCTGCTGATGTAAAATCATACCTGCTTCAATCGTTTTACCAAGCCCCACTTCATCTGCTAATAAAACTCGAGGTGCGTGGCGTGAACCTACTTCATGGGCAATCCATAATTGATGCGCAATTAAGCCCACTCGAGCACCTAGCATGCCAAGCGTTTCTGAAGTCTGCATTTTATGCATCATGTGTCTTGCATAATAACGTAAACTAAAACGATTCAGTCTATCGATTTGACCTGCAAATAAACGCTCTTGTGGTTTATTAAAACGAATATTGTAATGAAGGTGTGTTTCAGGAAGCGATATAACTTCTTGATTGTCTGTTCTGCGACCATGATAGACCATCAGCTGGTGATCATTTTCTTCAACTGATTCAACTCTAAAGAACCAGTCCTCAGGCCCTTGAACTTCGTCTTCAGGATTAAAAATAACACGGGTTAAAGGCGCATTCTCTCTTGCAAATAATCGAGTTTCTCCCGTGGCGGGAAAAATAATAGTTACCATACGTCCTTCAAGTTTGATGACTGTACCTAAACCCAACTCAGATTCAGTATCACTCATCCAACGTTGCCCTAATGCAAATGGCATGCTTGTCTCTCTTTTGTCACTGTCATAAATTTTTGCGAACGCTATGGTAACTTAAGCTTCAGTCATATGTAAAAGATAATTGTGCGCTGATAACGCAAAAGCATAAACTTTTTTAAATTAAACATGCATTTGCTTATGAAGTAGCGCTCAGAAGCACAATTACAGCGACCTGTACATGACTTTATTCTAAATTTTTATTTGTTCTCTTTTTACGTTCGTACACTACAGCAAACAAAACAATCCCCATAATAATTTGTAGAAAAATCAGTACTGTCATAAAAAATATAAAATAGTCCATTTTTTCTCCTTGATGCCGTGCGAAAATATAAATAAAAAAACTCTCTTAACATGGGAATTAATATGTTCTTTAAATAACAAACAGTTCCATAATCGAGATACAATTTCTCTCATTTTTAGTCGAAAAAACTGGTTCTTTTCTATTCTATCTGTCATCTTTAATGTATACCCACCCCATTTAGGAGACGTTCAAACCTTTACCTCTATTTTAGTCGCTCTACATATTCCAGGAGGCTTTTATATGGAGCAAAATAAAACTAAGTTATTTGTTTTAGATACAAACGTTTTATTACATGAACCCTTAGCCGTTTATTCATTTAAGGAGCATGATGTCATCATACCTATGACAGTTCTAGAAGAACTGGATCAGATTAAAGATAGAAAAAGAGATGTCAGTCGCGATGCCAGAATCGCAATCAAAACTTTAGAAAAAATCCTCGATCACGCCTCACCCGAAGCTATTTTAAATGGCGTTCCTATCAAAAGCGGAGAAAAAAATCATATACACCAAGGGCGTTTAAGTATTTACCCTGATCATTTGATTCCTGCAGAACATGTCTTATTACCTCAGGGTAATAACGATAATATTATTATTAATACTGCTTTAGAATTGCAACGTAAGCATACAAACAAAAAAGTGATTTTGGTCACGAAAGATATCAACATGAGGCTTAAAGCAAAAGGTGCAGGCTTAACACATGTTGAAGACTATCGAACAGACCAAATTGTGGACGATGTAAGTCTACTATCGAAAGGCTTTATTCATTATCCTCATGACTTCTGGGAAAGTGTAAAGTCGGTACAGACACAACAAAAGCATGGACAAACAATACATCGTGTTCCTCTTTCAGAGTTTAATCAAAGAGAGGAGCTATTTGCTAATCAATATTTAATTGATGCCAGCAATGATTTCTGTGCGAGGATTCAATCCATCGATAATGACTTTGCTTATCTCGTCGATTTAGGTAAAGATCGTATCATGCATCAAAAAGTCTGGGGTATATCTCCTAAAGATATCCATCAGGGTATGGCTATGCAGGCATTGATGGATCCTGATATTGATATGGTCATTTTAACAGGTCCAGCTGGCTGTGGAAAAACATTACTGGCTATGGCTGCAGGTTTGGAATCGGTTATAGAGAAAAATCTGTTTGAGCGTATTCTTGTAACACGTAACACACCAGAAATAGCCGAGTCTATTGGTTTCTTACCTGGTTCAGAGGAAGAAAAAATGCTGCCTTGGCTAGCAGGTGTGACCGATACGCTGGAGGTCTTACATAAGCATGATGAGAATCCGCGTTGCAGCATGAATTATATTATGGAAAAAGCCAATATCCAGTTTAAGTCGGTTAACTTTATGCGAGGACGCTCTATTCAAAACTCATTTGTGTTACTCGATGAGTGTCAAAACCTCACAGTGTCACAAATAAAAACCATCATTACGCGTATGGGTGAAGGCTCAAAACTTATTTGTAGTGGCAACCTTGCGCAAATTGACTCAAACTACCTCACTTCCGTTACTTCAGGCTTAACCTACATTGTAGAACGCTTTAAGCCTTTTGAAGGCAGCGCAAACATTTATCTCAATGGCATTCAACGCTCACGCTTGGCAAGCTTTGCTGAAGAAGAACTTTGAAAACATCATAGATTTAACACACCTTAAAAGGGTGTGTTAAATCTTATCTCTTTAAAAAAAACAAATGGTGTATATTGTCAAATAAATCGTAAACGCATGTTACTGCTATGTTTTTTTAATAACTAATGATATAATATGGATTGTAAATAAACTGCAATGATCCAAGAGCAACTTGTCTAGCCGATCATACCGCCTACCTATTTTGTAGAAAGAAACTATCTGTATGAGTACATTAGCAGACGATCAATTACATAACATAAGCACAAGCCTTCTTAAAGCATCGATTCAGAAACGTTACAACCGAGCTGTTTTACTCACTTATATTGGTCTGATCAGTGTGACCTTACTTTGCACCTTTGGCTTTTATAAAACTCAAAAACGTAACTTGATGCACCAACATCAAGCCCTCATTGAAGCCGATGTACAAGTTATTGATAATCAGCTCCAAAGGGCTCTCAATTTTCTTTCTCTATTTAACGATGCAGCAGTTGAAAGCTTTACCACTGAAGATAATTTCAATCCTTATCATTGGGAGCATGTTGAGCATAACGAAACCTTTGTACTCCTTGCAAAGATGCAAACCAAGGCACCTTTAAATCAATACGGTCACATAATAGGCCTCACGCCCTGGCAAGATACACCTGATTTTAAACGTCATTTAGGTATGGCAACGCATGTGACAGAGTCCTTTACCGCTTTAGTCTCCCACTTACCCAATATCAGATCAATTATGTTGATCACACCTTACAGCATAAGCTATTACCCGCAACAACCAGAAGCAGAACTACGACGCACTGCAGCTTACATCAAAGATCAACATGCTCATAACCAGAAGCATAATAAAATATACGAAAGCCGTGTTTGGTCTATTCATTTTAATGAAGATAGGGCAACACTATGCAGAGACATCATAGTCCACGGCCAGAAAAAAGGTCTGCTTACTATTGAGGTCGATTTATCAAAGCCTCTACAACACCTCAACCAAGATTTATCCTTAATCGGTTCAGGAGTGTTTCTTAATAGTGAAAAAAAACCTCTATGGAATTGGGGGCAAAGCTTTAACAATAAGATTGATCACCAACTCACTCAATCATTAAATCAACGAGACAATTTTTATAAACATATTGATACACTTTTTGAACACTACGAAATCTATATATCTCCTTTCAAATTCATGCCTTGGCAGTTTTTAGCGCTAGAAGAACATACACATCTGTTCAACATACTCTTACCAGAGCTGATTCTGATTGGCTCAATTATCTTCTTACTCTTTTTTATATTGCTCAGCCTCACTCACTTTTTGATGCGTAAAACCTTTATCACGCCTGCAAATCGTTTACTTACTCATTTAGAAACTTGTGCTCAGCTACCCGTTTCACCTCCTATGTATGTTTCAGCAGAATGGGAACCTTGGTTTAAATTGGTCACGCAAACCTTTAATCAACACCAAAAATACACTATTCATTTGTCAAATCAGAACAAAAGACTAGATAAAATCGTGGCACAACGTACCAAGAAGCTAAAAGAAATTAATCTAAGACGTGAGCGTGAGTATGCCCAACTGAGAGCGCTTATTGATTCCATTCCTGACGCTATCTTCTTTAAAGACACTGAAGGAAGATACTTAGGCTGTAATAAAACAGCAGAGCAAATGCTCGATATGCGAGAGAGTCAAATCATAGGCGTACTCTCGACCGATTTCATGGATGAAGAAAAAGCGAGAAAAGTAGCACTTGAAGATGAATACATCCTCGCAAATCATACTTCTTGTCGCTACTTAGATAAAATTCAAGTACGCTCGCGTCATATCTGCTTAGATATTTCTAAATTTCCCTTTTATGATCGTCAAGGCAATACTCTAGGTCTCATCAGCATGTGGCGAGACGTCACCAGTGAACATGACGCAACCGAACAACTACGCCTCTCCGAAGAACGCTATCATTTGGCTATGGACGCAGTAGAAGATGGTGTGTGGGATTGGTACATCGGCTCGGAGCAAGTCGCTTGTAATCCTGCGTTATACACCATGCTCGACTATAAAACTCATGACTTTGACTGTTCACGCTCTTGGATTTTTTCTCTCATTCATCCAGAAGACGTGGTAGAGCAACAAAGAAAAATTCAGTATCTTTTCAAAAATCCACATACAGATTTTGAATCTGAGTTTAGAATGCGCTGTAAAAATGGTCACTATATTTGGGTACTTTCTCGAGGCCGTATTGTTGAATTTACTAAACATGGTCGCCCCAAACGTGTTGTCGGCACAAATAAAGACATTACGCGCCAAAAAGAAAATGAAGAAGCCTTGGTTGAAGCTAAGAAGGAAGCTGAAGAAGCAAGTCTCTCTAAGAGTCAATTTTTAGCAAACATGAGCCATGAAATTCGTACACCTATGAATGCTTTTATTGGGATGCTGCAGTTATTACGTAATACAGAGCTCACTGCACAACAACAAGATTACATCAGCAAAGCTTATAATTCTTCTCACATCTTGCTCAACATTATTAATGATATTTTAGATGTATCAAAAATTGAAGCTGGAAAACTCAACTTAGAACATGCTCCTTTTTCAATGAGAGATGTGATTGAACATGCCATTGAACTCACCGTCTTGCCTGCGCATAAAAAAAATATAGAAATTCTTTTGCATCTAGACATTCCTACACAGCTCACTTGCTTTGGGGATTCTCTCCGATTAAGTCAAATCTTGATTAATCTACTTGCCAATGCCGTGAAGTTTACTGAAACAGGTGAAGTAGAACTAGGCTGTCAGCAGATTGCATGCAGTGGTAGGTCGATAAAGCTCAAATTTTGGGTCCAAGACACGGGTATCGGATTAAGTGATACACAGCAAAAAATGCTTTTTGAAGCTTTCACACAAGCTGATGGTTCAATGACAAGACGTTTTGGTGGTACAGGGCTCGGACTTTCTATCTGTAAGCACTTGATTCAATTAATGGGAGGACGAATTCAAGTGAATAGCGCATTACAACAAGGTGCTCTCTTTTCTTTTGAACTTGGGTTTGAACTTGAGCAAGATGCAGTGGACTCATCCATTGAGCAGCCGGTTTATCCCTCTAACCTCTATTCAGATAAAGTGGCCTTGATTATAGATGACAACCAGAAAGGTTTGACCCATTATAGCAATTACCTCAAGCAGCTTGGCTTTGTCACCACAACAGTGACCAATTTAAATGAGTTTTTTGATCAAGCACGCGCAATCCAACCTGACTTGCTCGTTGCCGATCACAGTATGCAAGAGATCCAAGACCATCAATGGATACAACCTATGCTCGATCTTCTAGCTCATGACACGCAAATCAAACCTACACATTTACTATTGATGACGCATTATAATTCTAAAATCAACCCTGCAAACTATGCAGGATTTAATGCCTTTTCTTGTTTGCAAAAGCCTTTTGATTCGTTCAAACTCAGCCAAACACTTGAACCTTTATTTGTTCATGAACAAGAACAGCATGTCAATACGCATCATCAACCTATATTCTCTGAACAGATACAGCATAAGTTACTTCTTGTTGAAGACAACATTATTAATCAACAAGTTGCAAGCGAACTCTTACGCTCTAGTGGTTACACTGTGGATATCGCTGACAACGGCCTTATTGCCTTAGATTGCATCCAAAAAGAAGATTATGCTCTGATACTTATGGATCTCCAAATGCCGGAAATGGATGGTTTCACGGCAACGCAAGAAATTCGTAAACATTATAGCGCTCAACAACTGCCGATTATTGCCATGACGGCACACGCAATGGAAACCGATCGAGATAAGAGCAAGTCGATTGGAATGAATGATTATGTCACGAAACCCTTTGTCTTGGAACAACTCTTGCAAACTCTAAATAAATGGATAGAATCGTCATGAACTAATCTATAGAGCTCTCACGACATCATATAAAAAGATACTTTCACATTCTATCCAGTCTCAGTAAGATAAACAATCATGGAGTTTAAAAGTGACTGGTAACCGTTTCATATTATGTGCTTTGATTATGTTTTATGGATGCATGACACATAAGGTTTATGCCATTTCTGCATCAGAGATTATCAATGCATCCAAAACATCTCGAGGTATCTTTACCATTCACCGTATGCACCGCAACGGCGAAGTGTACATTGAAGTCAATCGATTCAACAAACCTTTTTTATGGACGACAGCCATTGTAAACGGACAACCCCCTCAAAAACTTCATAAAATGATGCAGCATGAGCAGTATACGCGACTGGTACAATTTGAAAAATATGGTGGCTTATTAATACTCAAGCAACTCAATACGCCTAGCTTTTTAAACTTAAATAAAAAATCACCCCTCAATGCACCTATTTTCTCACAAGTAATCTGGAAATCTTCAGCATTGAAAGGCTCAAAATGGATCGCAAAAGCGAATGATCTATTTGCCATGCTCCCTTTTGCTAACATACGTCATCAAAAAATCAGCACACTCATCGAGTCTGTAAAATCTTATCCTAAAAATATCAATGCTGATGTGCGTTATACTTGGATCAAACCATCTAAAAAGAAAGCCACTCATGCAGAAGAGAAAAGTTTTATTTTGCGTCAAATATGGAGTGAACTCCCAAGTTCAGGTTACAAAAAGAAAGTCTTCCATCCTTTAAGTGGCTTTGAACCTGTTTATGGACAATTTTATGAAAAAGATTTACAAAAAACGATTGAAAAAAGATACCAACAAAGATTTCGTTTATCCAAAACAAAGCCCAAAACAGACTTAAGCTTACCGATAAAACCTATTGTATTCTATTTGGATAACAGTATTCCCAAAGCTTATACCAAAGCAATAGCAGAAGGTGGTCGTTGGTGGCTAACAGCCTTTGAAAAAGCTGGATTTAAAAATGCAATCATCTTCAAAAAAAAACCTAAGGATATTCAACCGCAAGATGCTAGATATAATGTGATTCAGTGGTCTTTCAACCCCTACATTCAGCACTCTTCTTTTTATAAGATAGTTAACCCTTTAACTGGTGAAATCATAAGCACCAGTATTCACATTAATGAAGCACAATTACGCGAAATGAACCTGCTCGCTCGTGCTTTAACATCAGCTTGGAAAAATAAAAAAGCAGCACAGTCATCGAGTATTGAGTTTGTCATGGCTAAACTGAGAATCGATGTTGCTTTTCTTATAGGGCGCGCACTAGGATTAAACATAAATCTTGCTGGTTCAACCCTGACTAATGGCTCTGTGATGGACTACGCTTTCCCTCAAATACAAATAGAAGAAGGCGAAATTGATATCAGTAATGCATTCCAGCAAAGCTTAGGAAATTGGGAAGTTTCAGTTGTTGACTATGGTTATAATGAGTTTTCTGCTGAAGAAAGTGATAAATTTTTTGTGCAAGTTTGGCAAAAAGGATATCGCTATACCACAGCGCAAAGCTCAGCTTATCCTGTTTCAGGGCATATGTATGCTACAGCTTATGATATAGGTACCAATCCAATACAGGCACTCGATCAGCTCAACAAAGCAAGAAACCTTGCCTTAGAAGGATTATCTCGCCAAGCACTTTTAGAAAGAGAGCACGATAGTGAGCTCCATCACCTGATACCTAAACTCTTGATGCTAGACATCCATCAAATACATGCTGTTATTCAAATCTTAGGCGGCCTAGACTACGACTATAGCAATAAAAATCAGACGCCTTGGGCTTGGGCAGATCCCCTGCTACAAAATGAAGCTCTCAAAGCAATCATAAAACATCTCAATATACAAGAGCTAGCACTTGAACCTGCGCTCATCAAACGCTTAGCTATCCAAGCACCAGGGACAACACACTTTGCCAAAAGTCGCATTTACCCAGAAACAACCCATGCATCCTTAAACTACAAAGGATATGCTGAAATATACGCACGACGTATTTTTAAAAAGTTATTTGCACCTCATCGATTGAATAGAATATGGCAGGCAAGTCAACATGATCCCGAGCAACTCAATTTAGATCGATTTATGGAGCAAATATTAAAATCAACGATTCTAGGTAATGAGCCTGCAGAAGCTTATCGAGATGTATGGATGCGTGTTAACTATGTCATTATTGACACCTTATTGCATACAGCTGAGCATACTCAAACCTATCCTGAAGTAAAAAGCTTTATTGCATGGAAACTTAAATATATATACAACTATTTAGAGCCTCGAACAACACGCTCAACGAGAGTACGCTCAAGTCATTACACTTATATAAGAGATCTCATATCTCAGTGGCTCAAAGCAGCACCACATCAAAAGAAGCATTACCGATGTATTACACATCCTACTCGATTGACCAAACATTGAAGCAAAGTCTTACTTGGAATGACTCGGCCCTAAGTAACTTGCAAACTTCGGGTTACCTTTTTGCGTCTTACCGATAAACTTATATCGCACCCATGAACCAAGTGGCGGTGGATGTTGTCGAACTCGATCCGTAAAGCCCGTACCAATTTTAAATTGCCTGCCTGATTGATCTTTCACAATTAAGGCACCCATAACACCTTTTAAGCGCCCTTGCCCGGGTACAAAACCTATAACTTGAGCCAGAGCATCGGTATGTAATTTAAGTTTGACTAAGTCTAAGCTATAACCTGCACGATACGGACTATCTTTACGTTTGAGCATTACCCCTTCTGCACCTTGCTCCACCAGCTGGTAAAGCCAAAGCTGTAGAGCTTTTTTATCTTTGATTGCGCGCTGAGGTACTAAGGTTAGGCTAACATTCGAGAGGGAGACAAATAACTGCTGCATAGCTTTAAGCCGCTGTGCAAAAGAACCCTCAGAGTTAGGCATGTCAAAGACCATAAATCGCACTTTTTGCCAGTCACGAGGATGAGTCTTGGAGCGATGAACTAATCCAGATATATTTTCAAAATGACCACGACCTAGCCAAAGCTCACCATCAAGAGGCTGCGAAGGCCAGCCCTTAACCCAACTCAAAGGTGGATGAATTTGTCGACCCGTACGTGTATATAAATTCCGACCATCCCAATAAGCACGTACTCCATCATACTTTTCGCTGACATAGTACTGTGAAACATCTAAATCATCTTGGTATGCTTTGGCACGCTGGAGTGGACGAAAATCAGCCCATACCATTTGGACATTAGAGATCAGTAAAAATATAACAAGATATTTTATATAGCGTATATAGAACTGAGTTTGTAACATAAAGTTCCTTATCACTTGGAAACATAGTTACCATTTATCTAAACATGGAAAACTCTAAGATGCTCCTTTTTTTTACGCCTTTGCATTAAAAACTGACTTAATCAGTAAGTAAAATGCGTGATTTAACACCCAAAATACGCATAAAAAAGTATGAATAGAACTATTATTCCAAAAAAATATTTATGCAAATATGATTTCATTCTTGAAGTTGTTTTTATAGTAGATTTAATGACTAAAATTTTATTTTATTTTAGACTTTAATGCTGAAATAAAAACTTTAAAAGAATTTTGTATTTTATTGTTTTTGGGGTATTGCGTAAATTTCTTACAAAAGGCACAATTTTTTATGCCGTATTAGGGTTACAAAAAACAAAAGCCTTTAATTCGAATTTTTCTACATAGCGTATAAATCATATAAGGAGCATCCTTCATGGAAGAAAGAGTATTGTCGACTTATTCTAACTTATGGGTAGAGAGAAAAGAGGACTTATTGCAACAAGGAAAAACTCTAAAAAAATTTAGAAAACAAGCAAAACTTACTCAAGAAGTACTAGCTGAGCGTATCGAAATTTCGGTTCGCCACCTCTCTGATATTGAAAACGGTAAATCCGATCCCTCTCTTACCATTTCTAAGCGATGGCTGAAGGTTACAGGCATCTCTACATTACAGCATATCAGCTACTTATTACTCACATAAAAGCTTTTTTAACACGAGAAAAGACAATGAAAATAGAAAGCTCACACCATAGTTCAGGTTACTCAACCTCACAAAACAAGCCCAAAGCAAATATGATCTGGTCGCGTCATCATGATGGCCTGCTCTTACCCCAAGACTCCATTAAACTGAGCTATAGCAAACAAGGCCTACAATGGGCACTCAAGCAGCAAGGTCAGGTACCGCAAAAAGCGAGAACAAAAATACAGCGGCAAATTAATCTCTACAAACGTAATATGTTCTATACCTCGTAACCTATCATAGATTTTTGTACATCAGTCACAGTCTCTGTAATTGAAGATTACAGCATTTCTGTATGACTCCAATTTCATATATAATAAGCCCTTTTATATCTTCACAATATCTTGCATCGTACGACTCATCTATAACAGTAAAATGATGTCGTGGATCAACAAGAGGAATTTTATGACAGAGTCTGAATCTTTACGCTTTGGCGGCATTGCGCGTTTATATGGTAAAAGCGCTTTAAAACGCTTTTCTCAAAGCCATATTATGGTCATCGGTATAGGAGGCGTTGGCACTTGGGTTGCTGAAGCTTTAGCGCGCAGTGGCATAGGTTGTATCTCTCTAGTTGACTTAGATGATATCTGCGTAACGAATATCAATAGACAAGCACATGCTTTAACCAGTACCGTTGGCCAAAGCAAAGTCGAAGTTATGGCGCAAAGGCTGCTCGATATTAACCCTGAACTGACCATACACCAAATCGAAGATTTTGCATTGCCTGATAACCTAGAGCAAATCATACCCACAGACATCACTTATGTGATCGACTGTACCGACGCGGTCGCAACGAAAGCAGCCTTAATTGCTTATTGTAAACGTCATAAAATCAAAATGCTCACTGTTGGTGGTGCAGGAGGCCAAGTTGATCCCACTCAAATCAAAGTCACAGATCTGGCCAAAACAACACAAGATCCACTTGCATCTAAAGTCAGACAAACACTGCGTAAAGATTACGGTTTCACTAAAAATTTAAAAAGACGTTTTCAAATTCCTTGTGTCTATTCAACCGAGCAGCTGGTTTACCCCACTCAAGAGGGAGAAGTATGCACCACAAAGCAACAGAGTGACGGCGTACTCAAAATGGATTGCGAGCAAGGATTCGGCTCATCAACAGTCGTTACCGGTACTTTTGGCTTTGTTGCTGCAGCACATGTGCTGCAAAAAATAGCTCAGAACAGTTAATCTTTCTTCCAAATAAAGCTTCACTCACGATAGTATATCAGCGCATGAATTCTACCCAAGCCATCTCATGCGCTTTATACCTCAATCGTATATTGATTTAAGAAGATTTAAAAATAAATTGCCGAGTTTGATCAGGAAAGTCTGTAAATAGACCATCAACTTTTGCTTTTTTAATCAAAACATGAAGCGCATCATGAAAATTTTGAGCGTAACTAGGTAACTCATCAGCTCTCAAGGTATACACATGCACATCCAAACCATATCGATGTGCCTGCTCAACAAAACCTGTAAGTTTAAACTGATCAGGCTTCAAACCTTTCTGTACAATCCTGTCACTGTTGATACCTAAAGCATCTGCATATTGCTTCATCTTATCAAAGTCTTTCTGAGTAAAATCTTTAGGTAAAGGCTGATAAATAAGCTGTACTAACTTAAGCCGCATATCTAACTCAGGCATTAATCTTGTTGCAATACGCTTTAGCTCCTCAGCATCAAAACACTGAACGTATGCCTTACTTGCGGGTGAATCATAACCATATTGCTTCAGTGTTTGCAGTACTTTTGTACTGATATCAACACCTTCTTCTCGATGGAATTGAGGGTTTTTAATTTCTACATAAATCCCCACATCATAGCCTAATGTCTGATTAAGACCTTGAATTAATTCTATTTCTTCTTCTAATGTCGGCACACTGAAAGAAGAAGCACCTTGAGGAAATCGCTGTGGAAAAAAACGTTCTTTGGTTTCATGATTAAAGCGTTCAACAACGCGTAGCTGTTTGATCTCATCCAGATCAAAATCAATGGCATAATAACGGCCATCATGTCGAGCTCTTGCTGGGAACTTGTCAGCAACATCGGTGACTTGATCTAAATGATGATCATGTAAAATCAACAAATGACCATCACGACTTAAAACCACGTCTTGTTCAATGAAGTCAGGACGCATAGCGTAGGCTAAGGTTTTACTCGCTAAAGTATGTTCAGGCAAATAACCTGGTGCACCTCGATGTGCAATGACAATAGGCTCAGCGTAAGTAGGTAAAGCAAAACTTATAGCCAAAAACTTATAAAGGTTTTGCAACGAAAATTGACGCATGTTTTGAATAAAAGAAGTCATTATCAGTCCTTGATGAGTTCAGTCGATATTAAACTACCGATAAAGCTTAATGTACACAAGCCTTAATAGGTAGATTTTTAATCAACTCCGCTTCAGCAGTAAAAAGCTGAGCACGCCGAATCGTCACGGCCTCATGGGAGAAATAATGCAAAGCAAGGTTAGCAAACAAGCTAGAGTGATGCGCTTCTTCTTGAGCTATCGACTGATAAAAATCTTTTAAGTCACCTTCACCTAAAGCCGCTGCAATCAAAGAAAACCTCTCGTGACTACGCGCTTCAATAATACTGGTAATCAAAAGTTGATCTAAAAAATACTCATCATGCTGTGGTCTAAGATGTTGGCATAACAAATTAATATAAGGTGTTTGTTCATCGGGCAACAAAGTTAAATCACGCTGATGCATCAAGTGCATAACACGCTGAAAATATTGTAATTCTTCAACAGAAAACGTCAACATACTCTTGACCAGATTTTGCTTATCAGGATAATAAGTCAACATAGACATTGCAGCATGAGCTGATTTACGTTTTGTTTGCGCATGATCAATAATAAAACGATCGATGTTATTGAGCACCAGATCAACCCATTTTGCATCAGTTGCCACTCTTAAATCCATGATAAGATACCTCTTTGTCTATGCCATTACTTTTAGTATATATTTGATTGATACAAACCGAACAATAAAATAAAAAACAAGGAACTCAAACATGAAAATTGAACTCATCTGTACAGGCGAAGAAGTCTTATGTGGCCAAATCGTAGATACCAATGCTGCTTGGCTTGCACAATATTTATGGGATCAAGGCTTAGCGCTTCATCGTAAAAACACCATAGGTGATCGCCGAGAAGATCTTACAGCTCTTTTCCTTGAGCGCAGTACCGAAGCCGATTTAGTTATCGTCAATGGTGGACTTGGTCCAACTACAGATGATCTCTCTACAGAAGCGATGGCGATGGCTCTACAAGAACCTCTCGTTCTTTGTGAAGTATGGCAAAAGAAAATGGATGATTTTTTTGCACAGCGTCAAATTGCAGTACCGGCATGTAACACCAAACAAGCTATGTTACCCCAGTCTGCACGCATGATAGATAACCCTTATGGTACAGCTTGCGGGTTTGCTGTGAAATTAAATCGAGCTTGGTTTTTCTTTACACCCGGTGTACCACGTGAATTCAAACCGATGATCAAAGAACAGCTCCTCCCTTTTGTAAAACAAAACTTCACTCAATCTATATCAAACATATTGAAAAAATTTCTTGTTTTTGGGCATGGTGAATCTTTTTTACAAGAAAAGCTCAGTGCAATACAAAATGATGAGAGTATAAGCCTAGGTTACCGCGCTTTTTCACCTTACATTGAATTAAAACTGATTGGGCCACAAAGTGCAGCAAAGCAATTATCAGCGTTTGAACACACCATGACACAGCAACTCGGTGACATGATTGTCGGGCAAGAATGCACCTCGCTGGCTGAAGTTGTACATCAGCAACTCAAGCAACACCATAAAACATTGAGCTTAGCCGAGTCTTGTACAGGTGGCTTATTAGCAAGTCAATTGATTCGCTTTGCCGGTAGCTCAGCTTATTTCAAAGAAGGTGTTATTGCTTATGATGCACATGCAAAAAAAGAACGCTTAGGCGTACGCCCACACATTTTACAAGAGGAAGGTGAAGTCTCTCTCATGACTGCAGCACAAATGGCCGAAGGCATACGTCGTCTTAGCCAAAGTGATTATGCATTATCGACAACAGGGATTGCAGGACCCGATGGAGGAAATGAAGACAAACCTGTAGGTACCGTCTGTATCGCACTTGCAACGCCTACACATAGCTATATCCAAAAAGTCTACTTTAAAAATCGCAGTCGAGATGCTGTGCGTGAGTTTAGTGCAGCGGTTGCTTTTGATATGCTACGTCGCATATTACAAAACAAAGAACCTTGTACAACCTACTCGTCGATTGAGCAGGTTGCAACACAAGTTATGAATAGTTCAGACATTTTTGCTGTCTGAGCGTTATCTAAAATTATTCAAAAAGCTCCTGATTCTCAGAAGAGGGAGCATCCGGAGATTGCGTATCCTGATACACATCAGAAGCGAACTTCTTAGGCTCAGTACCTTCAATAAAATATTCAAAGCGGCTTGTGTGATCTGATTTTCGGCTCAACAACCCTGTGTCACGATCGATACGAACCGAAATAATACCTGATGGTATTGAAAAAGGCTTCATAGAGTAAGGTTTTAAAGCTTTTTTCATGAAAGCATTCCAACCAGGTCCTGCTGTTTTTGCACCTGATTCTGCTCCAGATATCTTATCTTTAAAACTAGGATGAGGCATAGTGCTACCTAACCTACGTTGGCTGTCATCAAATCCAACCCAAAAAGTGGCCACCAGCTGTGGATTAAAACCAGAAAACCAAGTATCTTTTGCCTCATTCGTTGTACCTGTTTTACCTGCAATATCTCTGCGCTTCACAACCTTTGAAGCACGCCAACCCGTACCAGTCCAGCCTGTGTTATGTTTCCAGTTTCCACCGCCCCAAATCACGCTTTCCATTGCTTGAGTAATCAAGAAAGTCACCTTAGGATCAACCACTCTTACAGCTAAACGTTTTCGAGGCAAAGGACACATACCCTGTACGGTGTAATTAAGCTGAATGGGTGCCAAAGTAGAATCCGCACGATTGATTTGATTTTGTATCTCTTGCTCTTTTTCCAACGCATCATAACAACTTTGACAAGCAACACGTGAGTTAGAGGATATAACGATCTCGCCATCTGGATCTTTGATGTAGTTAATAAAGAAAGGTTCAATCAAAAAACCTTTGTTGGCAAAGACAGAATAGGCTCTTGCAACTTTCAAAGGTGAAATAGAACCCGAACCTAGAGCCAACGATTCATTTCTGGGTAAGTCTTCTTTTACAAAGCCAAACTTTAATAACTCTTGAATCGTTGCATCTAAACCCACTTGACGCATCAAACGTACCGACATCACATTGATCGACATACTCAAGCCCAATCTCAAGCGCGTAGGACCTGTATAAATATCTGGGGAGTTTTTGGGTCGCCATGCTACGCCTTGACGCTTGTCCCATTCGTTAATTGGGGCATTATTGATCAAAGAAGCCAAAGTAAGACCTTTTTCTAAAGCACCTGCATAAATGAAAGGCTTAATGTTTGAACCAATCTGCCGATTTGCTTGTATCGCGCGGTTATACTGACTTTTATGGAAGTTATATCCACCTACTAAAGCTTTAATTGAGCCATCATAAGGATCCATAGCGACCATAGCACTCGTGACTTCTGGAACTTGTGATAACTGCCAAGCTTTTTTATCATTATATCGAATCCAAATAAAATCACCCGCAGTGAGAATTTGCCGAGCACTTTTGGGAACACCACCTTGTCTGGTATCAGAAATAAATTTTCTTGCCCATACTAGATTAGGCCACTGCAGCATAATCTCTTTACCACTGCGCGTCATGACTCTTGCTGAACGCTCTTGCACCGAGCGTACCACGGCAGGAATCAACTCCTGCTCATTAGGAATACGTGATAAATAGTCAGTAATTTGATTATCCATCCAAGGGCGCTCATTTTTCTTCCATAATCTATCAGCCGGACCTCGGTAACCATGACGTTCATCATAATCGTAAATATTGTTATGTAATGCTTCTTGAGCATAATGCTGTATCTTTGAATCAATCGTCGTATAAATAGAGTAACCACCTGAGTAAGCGACCTCAGACCCTAGTTTATCGACTAGATAATTACGTGCCATTTCAGCAATGTAAGGTGCATAAAAATCTACATGCGAGTCATGATATGTTGCCGATATAGGTGTCGCGACAGCTTCATCATACTGCTCTTGTTCCAACATTTTCACTTCAAGCATGCGTGTTAAGACAATATTTCTTCTCTTTAAAGCACGCTCTGGGTTACGAATTGGATTAGCAACAGAAGGTGATTGAGGTAATCCAGCTATCATTGCCATTTCAGAAAGCGAAAGTTGATCAACTGTTTTCCCATAATACACCTCAGCAGCAGCGCCCACACCATAAGCGCGATTACCAAAGAAACTACGGTTTAAATACAGTTCTAAAATTTGATCTTTCGAAAGCTGCTGTTCAATATGAAGCGCAACAAAAATTTCTTTAATTTTTCTAATATATGTTTTTTCTCGAGATAAAAAGAAATTACGTGCAACTTGCATGGTAATAGTAGAAGCACCTTGGCTCTTTTGCCCAGTAGTAATCAATACAATTGCAGCACGAATAATACCGATAGGATCAACACCACTGTGTTCGTAAAAACGTGTATCTTCAGTCGCCAAAAATGCATCAATCATCTGCTGAGGAATTTGATCAATACCTAATGGAACACGGCGTTTCTCTCCAAATTGAGACAAAACTTTGCCATCTTGACTATAAATTTTAAGAGGCGTACTTAATTTTACTTCTTTTAAGCTAGAAACATCAGGAAGTTGAGGTTGCACATAAATATACAATAACCCAACAGCTAAGGAGCCGGCAAAAGTAAGCGCCAAGAAAACAGTAAACACTTTTCTCATTAGCATAAATCTAATCCAGTCTTTATAAAATAAACGTGTTGCATTATAAACAGCCTCTCTGATTTAGAGAAGTAGAAAAGTTTCTTTTATATGCATTGTTAATGCCTGATTTACATAAATGAATTTTCAAAATACCTCTGAATTTGTTAAGCTACAGCTTCTTTTAACTATAGAAGCATTTAAGAAACACGGATATGTTCTTTACTTTTTTGTTACGGCAGAAATCTGCCTTGTTAAAAAAACGGAAGTCCAAGCTCCTCATACGCTTTGCGGTCTTCTTGGTGGCCATTTTAGGACTTGCACATTTCTTTTTAAATCAGCATTTACAACAAGAAGCTGAGCATCAACATCAAGCGCGTGTAGAACTCAAAGCTCTACCCGATGTTACAACCTTGACTCAAGCACAGCAACAACATCGTTTACTTAAAACAAGACTTCAGCAAGTACATCACTTACAGATCGAACAAAACGTACCCATTCAAATACTACATACTTTACTCTACCAACAACATGATGCAGTACAGCTCGATACACTAAACCTATCAAAAACAGAACTTTTTTTAACAGGGCATGTTATGTCACACTCTGCACTAGAGCAATGGATAACTCAGCTTGAAACCAGTGCATTACTTGTATCGCCTCATATTGTATCGATACAAATGGATAACACGGCAACGCCTTCAAGATATCAATTCCAGTTGCACTTTAATGTTCATTTATCTAAGTCATAATCAGGACATCTATGCTTGTTTCTTTAACAAAACAACGCCAAAAAAAACAAGACATCTCTATTTTGGTAGGGCTATTGATATGCTTTTATATGCTCTATCTTTGGATGCTTTACACACAACTACAAACAGAGCAAAACCTAGTGCAAAAACTTCAATATACTGTACAACAAGCACAAGAAATAAGGCATAACTTAAAACAAACACGCCAAGCACAAGGCCTCATCGCAAAGCAAATTGAAAATGAAGGATATTTGAACTTACCTAAAGCTTACGATCGTTATCTTGCTGCAAAACTTGAACACGTCATCAAGCCCTTAGATTTATCTCTGCTTGGCTTGCATTGGCAGCCACCAGCAGATTTTCCTTATCACCAAAGACTCGCGCTTGAAATACATATGCAATCAACTTTTCATGCTTTGGGTTTTTTTATAGAAAAAATTTTATCGTTAGGCGTTTTAGCTCGCATAGAAAGTCTGAACATTTCACGTTCAAGTAGTTCTGCTTACTTAACTTCCAAAATTCATATTCACTTTTTTCATCTCAAGAAAATATAAGGCACTCTTATGCGTACTTTATATCCTGCTATGTTATGCGGTATGTTCTTTATCCATCAAGCTTGCGCTGTTGAGCCTTATCAACCTCAATCGTATACAAGCCCTTTTGCCTCAAAAACTGCAGCTGCTACAAAACTCTGTTCATCGCATACCACAACAGACCCTCAACAAAATAAGCCTGCATTTGAGCTCGTAGGCATATTTTCTTTTTCTCATCACAGATGGGCTTTTATCCGTACTAGAGAAGGTCAGCTACAGCAACTACAACAAGGAGAACATATACTCAACACGCCACATAAAGTGCTTTCTATTGATGACTCAAGCTTAATTTATAGTGTTGAGGATATATGTCATCCATCACAAGATCAACGCATAGCCTTGAAGCGTTGACATATCATGCAATCCACTATGTATACTTTTCTTCTACGTAAGATAGGCCTACTTTATTTTTTACTCTGTACCTCTACAGCGTATGCCATGCCTAAACTTATCCATATTGCCTACTTCACTGATCGAGATCAGCGCACTACGGTTGAGTTTTTCTTTTCTCAATTACCTAGAGAACCTAAAATAATAAATTCAGAAAAAGATCAAAAGTTAACTTTGCAATTTGCAGCAACAAAGTCTTTGCTGCTTCAACCAAAGCAAGAGATACACCTCGATCCAGTCACCTTCTTACACATCAAGTCAAAAGAAGATGTACACATTGACATACATTTACAACAAGCTACAACATTTACTCTGCAACATAGCTCTCATAGCTACAAGCTTATGTTTGACGCGCAGCAAACCATCAGCCATACCGCTCCTCCTCAGGTCATACCTAAGATACCTAAGATACAAAGACACTACACAGGAAAAAAATTATCCTTAACCGTAGAAAATATGCCTATTAAAGATGTTTTACGCATTATTGCAAAAGTAAGTCAGTTAAATTTAGTCACTTCTGATGCTGTTAAAGGAAATTTAACATTAAACCTAAAAGACGTACCTTGGGATCAAGCTCTTGATTTAATTCTTAAACTCAAAAACTTAGAGAAGCGTTATATAGATCAAGCCATTATGATTTTACCCAGTCAAGACATGCATGAATATGACTTAAAGCAGCAACAAAATATGCAGGAACTAGAGCAAAACAGCCCTCTTGCTACGGAAGTAATACAAATCAACTATGCCAAAGCTGAAACGGCAGCAAAACTGATTCAAGCAAAAAATATGAACCTGCTTTCTCGTAAGGGTTTCTTATCTCACGATACACGCACGAACATTCTTATTATTCACGATACCCAAGAGCGAGTTGCACAAATCAAAAATGTATTAATGCGTCTTGATGTGCCCATTCAGCAAGTAACCATCGAAGCACGCGTGATCACTTTGCGTCAGCAAAAATCCGATGACTTAGGCATACGCTGGGGTAGTTTCTCTAAAGCTTCTCACAACAGTCTCTCTCAAATAAGCGTTGATGAAAAAAATTGGAATATAAATCTACCTGCGGTGCCCACACATGGAAAGCCTGCACAAATAGGATTACAAGTCGCGAAGATTGCAGATGATCACATTCTTGATTTAGAGCTCTCTGCACTCGAGCAAGAACAACATATTGAAATTTTAGCCAGCCCCCGAATCACGACAGTCAACCATCAAACAGCTTCTATTGAGCAAGGTTCAGAGATACCTTACGTTGAATCATCTTCAAGTGGTGCAACCTCAGTAGTATTCAAAAAAGCGGCGCTATCGCTACAGGTGACACCACAAATTTTACCTAATCAACGTATTTTAATGGATCTTAAAGTCAAACAAGATCATAGAGGTGATACCGTCACAACCTCAACAGGACAAGCTATTTCTATTGATATGCAAAGAATGAGTTCACGCGTCTTAGTAGAAAATAAACAAACACTCATTATTGGAGGCATTTATCAGAAGAAAGTTTTAAAGAGTGTCAAAAAAGTGCCTTGGCTCGGTGACTTACCTGGATTAGGTTTTTTCTTCCGTTCTACACGAGATTTTATCGAAAAAAGCGAAATTTTGATTTTTGTTACCCCTAAAATCATGCATATTAAATGATTTTAGTAACAAGTAACGATTTTTTTGATATAATGAACCATAAGGCGAAAAAAAATGCGCTTTTCATTGAATAAAAGCACTCACACCAATAAACGATTGCATAACTTAAGTGAAAATAATTTATTGGTGTAAGTGATTTGTATTTTTGGGTCGGTAACTTTTACCGACGGTGGTAAATCTAAAGAAATCTGACGTAATACAAATGACTGAGAAACGTAATATCTTTTTAGTGGGACCTGTGGGAGCAGGGAAAAGTACTATTGGTCGCCATTTAGCGCAAATGTTACACCTTGACTTTTTTGATTCCGATCAAGAAATTGAACAGCGTACAGGCGCTGACATTTCTTGGGTCTTTGATGTAGAAGGTGAAGAAGGCTTTCGTGTTCGTGAAGAATCTGTCATAGACGAACTCAGCGAAAAACAAGGTATTGTACTTGCAACCGGTGGTGGCTCTGTAGAGAGCAAGGATGTGAGAAATCGACTATGTGCACGTGGTATTGTTGTCTATCTTGATACAACAATCGACAAGCAAGTCATTCGCACACAAAAAGACAAGCGTCGCCCTCTACTACAAGTAGATAATCCAAGAGAAGTTTTAGAGAAACTGGCTCAATTGCGTAATCCTTATTACGAAGAAATTGCTGATGTCGTGATTCGTACGGATGAGCAAAGTGCAAAAGTCGTAGCAAGTCATATTATTGACAAGTTAGGCTTCTAGCATTTCATAGTATGTCGCAATCGATTCGGGTTAACTTAAACTCCCAAAGCTACCCTATACTTTTGGGAACCTCTTTTCTAAATGACACATTACTCGTGCGTCATCTGAGGTACAAAAATGTGCTCATTGTCACTAATGAGCACATTGCTCCTCTTTATCTTGAGCCTCTTTTACAACACTTGGAGTCATTAGATAAAGTAGAAACCTTAATACTCCCAGCAGGAGAGCAGTATAAAAATTTAGCTTCCTTAGAGCTTATTGCAACCACTTTACTGAAGAAAAATTTTGGTCGAGATACAACTTTGATCGCATTAGGCGGTGGTGTCATAGGTGATCTCACAGGTTTTGCAGCCTCATGTTATCAAAGAGGTACAGACTTCATACAAATGCCCACAACGCTACTTGCCCAAGTTGATGCCTCTGTTGGAGGTAAAACTGCTATCAATCACAATCTAGGTAAAAACATGCTCGGCGCATTTTATCAACCTCGCGCAGTATTGATTGACATAGCGACTTTAAATACTCTTCCTGAAAGAGAGTTTGTTTCAGGGCTCGCAGAAGTCGTAAAGTATGGAGCGATTTGGGATCAGCAATTCTTTCATTGGCTTGAAGCCCATACACAACGCATCATCGATAAAGATAAAGAAGCCTTATGCTACCTCATAAAAAAATGCTGCGAAATCAAAGCATATATCGTGGAACAAGACGAGCGCGAGCACCATATACGAGCTCTGCTTAACTTTGGCCATACTTTTGCGCATGCTATTGAAGCACAAACACATTATCAGCAATACCTACATGGTGAAGCCGTCGCCATAGGTATGTGTATGGCAGCGCAACTCTCTGCACACTTAGATTTAATTTCTTTTGCCGACGTAGAGCGCTTACGCACTTTGCTAAAAAAATTACAGATTCCTCTCAACTTACGTCATGAAGCCAGCTATGATGAATATGTCACGCTCATGCAGCGCGATAAAAAGAACAGTCAAGGAAGCATACATTTTGTTTTGCTTGAATCGTTAGGTAAGGCTAAAATTATGAAGCATGTACCCAACAACTTACTTCAACAAGTCATAAAGGGTTACACCTGAATACATTGTGATTTGTGTGAGCTTTTTGCCGAGTATATCAGAATGAAACAGCACACGCTCCTCGCTTCACAAGATGATATGTTAGCACGACTTGTCCATAACCTAAATTATGGCGATGGTGTCGTCATTTTATCTGGAGACCAAGGTTCGGGTCGCAGCACCGTTGCGCTTTCACTTTTTGAACAACTCGATACCTATAATCAAGCTTTCGTTGCCTGCCCCCAACAAACAACTCTAGCAGAAATTCGTCAAAAAATTGTACCTCAATTTTTTACTAATCCGCTTTACAACAACGAAGATGCTATCTCAGATACCATTGTACGTCTCGCAAATGGTCATACACATTCCATGCTATTGGTTTTAGATGACGCTGACTATCTACCTCAAGAGGTCATGGATGAATTACTTCTTCTTTCTCATCTACAAGCCCACGGTATACGTCTGCGTATTATTTTGATCGTCAAAAATGAAAGTTTACTCTCTTTCAAACGCTTAATCCCCAAAAAGTATCATGCCATGATGTTGCCTTTCAATATGCAGCCGCTTAATCTAAAAGAAAGGCAAGAGCTCTATTGTCGCCTCGTAGAACGCACAGAGCCCAAACCAGCTCTGTCTTTAGATCTAATTCAAAGTTTTTTAGCACGCCAATCAGGCAAGCCCGATGAAATCGTAGGTCTTGTACAACAAGCCTTACATCACCCCGAATCTCTTGAACACAAACATAATACCTTCATGCTCAAATTGGTGAGCTCGATTATTATTGTACTTGCTTTACTCATTGCAGCTGGATTTCTTTTTTTAGATCCAAAAATCAATATGACAACCTATTTAGAACAGCATGATGAAAAAACGAATGAAATATTAGATCCTGAAATCCTCCCCTCAAAAACTGCACAAACCAAACAAGAAGTGACTCTACCTATAGAAGATATTGATATTTCTGTCGAAGAACCAAAACCCACACCGCACATAGTCATAGAAACTGCTTCAGTCAATACAATAGACGCGCAACCTGCTCAAGCGCACACAGAAGAAAATGCAAAGTTAACAGAAAGTTTATTTTCTCTGCAACAAGGTACGGCAAGTATACCTAAGTCAGGTTATACCATTCAGCTTGCTGCTGTAAAAAACATTGCATCCTTAACAAAGGTCTGGCAACAAACATACAGTAGACAAAAATTATTTCTTTTCAAAAGAGCTCAAGGTTTCATTTTATTACTTGGACAATTCCCCAGTCGCGAAGCCGCACAACAAATAACAGAGCAATTTAACCTTGAATCTGAGGTCTGGATTCGCTCTTGGAAGAATATTCCAACAAAGAGCATGCAAAGATTAATTTTAAACGATGCTATTTAATGTGAAAGCAGTTACAATAATGCATTCATTCAAACGTATAGAGCTTCGTTATTTGTGAATAAACATCGTGCTTTTCTTAAGTGGGCTGGCGGTAAATATAAACTCGTCGATGCAATCTCAAGCCACTTACCTCATGCCAAAAGGCTGGTTGAACCTTTTGTTGGAGCAGGATCCGTTTTTTTGAATACTCATTTTGAGCAATATCTCTTATGTGATATCAACCCTGATTTAATTCATTTATATCAAATATTGCAAAAAAATCCTGACGAATATATTGCACGAGCTCGTCGCTTTTTTGTTGACGCTAATAATCACAAGCAAACTTACTATCGTCACCGAGAACACTTTAATCAATGTAAAGACCCTTTCGAGCGTTCACTATACTTTTTGTACTTCAATCGTTTTGGCTATAATGGCTTGTGTCGTTATAATCAATCAGGTGGGTTTAATGTGCCTTTTGGTTCATATAAAAAACCTTATTTTCCAGAGAAAGAGTTATGGTACTTTTCGGAAAAATCGCAAAAAGCAGAATTTCGTTGCATAGACTATAAAGAAGCATTTAAACAAGTTCGACCGACAGACGTTGTCTATTGCGATCCACCTTATGCGCCACTTTCGCAAAGTGCTAACTTTACCAGTTACGCTCACAATACTTTTGATTTAGATGATCAAGCCCTGTTAGCTCGAACAGCCCGCATCTGCGCTCAAGAAAAAAAGGTCTCTGTACTGGTGAGTAATCATGATATTGAACTGATGAGAGAGCTCTATCGTGGAGCCAAATTAAGCTCGATTCAAGTACAACGAAACATCAGCCAAAATGGCCGAAGTCGAAAAAAAGTTGCAGAGCTCTTTGCTTTATACCAAGCGTGAAAAATAACTTAGTACTGATGAGTGATCCATAAAATCACAATGAATAAACAAGAGATAAAGACTGAAGCTAAAATCACAGCAGCAATCACATAAGTGAAAGGCTGCTCTAGCTCTTCAAAGTCTTGTTGTCTATTTGCTTCTGACTGTACTCCAAAAAAAGCAGCGCAAACACTTTTCATAGCATGTGTTAAATCAGAAAAAGTGATACCTTTATCAGCGGACTTAGCCGAATCAGAAGTGGGTGTGGTTTGGCTCATAATGACCTCTGTGCTTTAAAAAGGTGATTAAATACTGTTTATTGAATAAAATAAAAAACAATCATTGTAAAAATATAGATGAATATACACTCAAGGTAAAATACTGTATGAGAACTTTTTTAATTGCCCCATCTATCTTATCTGCTGACTTTGCAAAGCTCGGCCAAGAGGTTGAACAAGTCGTCGAAGCAGGAGCTGACCTCATTCACTTTGATGTCATGGATAACCACTATGTCCCCAACTTGACCTGCGGCCCTATGATCTGCCAAGCCTTGCGCAATTATGGTATTCAAGTCCCTATTGATGTGCATTTGATGGCCAGTCCCGTTGAACGCTTAATTGAAGATTTTGGTCAAGCAGGTGCGAGTATGATCACCTTTCATCCAGAGGCAACTGATCATGTCGATCGCTGTTTATCTTTAATTAAAGAGCAAGGTTGTAAAGCAGGCTTAGTGCTCAACCCTGCAACACCTCTGCATCATTTAGATCATGTGATGGACAAACTTGATGTGATTTTGCTGATGTCGGTCAACCCAGGTTTTGGTGGCCAAAAATTTATCTCAAGTACCTTGTCTAAAATACGCCAAGTACGTGAACGCATCGATGGAAGTGATCACTCTATTCTTTTGCAAGTTGATGGTGGCGTAACCGCTGAAAACATAGCTGATATAGCACAAGCAGGTGCTGACATCTTCGTTGCAGGCTCTGCTATTTTCAAACAAAGCAATTATCAGCAAGCAATCACACAATTACGTGATGCTTTAGCTCGTGTTTCACCAAATTCATGATAAAATAACCAACCTAAAAAGATGAATGAGGAAGAATGACATCATGACTAAACCCATCGTATTCAGTGGTGCCCAACCATCAGGAGGCTTAACTCTTGGCAATTACATCGGTGCACTACGCCAATGGGTCGACATGCAAGAGAGCCACGACTGTTTTTACTGCGTGGTGGACTTACATAGTATCACCGTACGTCAAGATCCCAAGCAATTAAGGGAAGCCAGTCTCGATACGCTCGCGCTTTATCTCGCTTGTGGTATTGATCCCAACAAAAGTACAATATTCTTACAATCACAAGTGCCGCAGCACACACAACTTGCTTGGGTGCTCAACTGCTATACCCAAATGGGTGAGCTAAGTCGTATGACTCAATTTAAGGATAAATCACAGCAGCATGCGCACAATATTAATGCTGGATTATTTAGCTATCCAAGCTTAATGGCTGCCGATATTCTGTTATATCAAACGCACCAAGTTCCTGTTGGACAAGATCAAAAACAACACTTAGAGCTTGCCCGTGATATCGCGAACCGCTTCAATAATCTCTATGGCGATATATTCACGATTCCTGAGCCTTTTATTCCACAAACAGGCGCGCGCGTGATGTCTTTACAAGACCCAACAAAGAAAATGTCAAAATCTGATGACAATGCCAACAACCGTATAGGTCTGCTTGAAGATCCAAAAGCGATCACAAAAAAAATTAAGCGTGCTGTGACCGACTCTGATGAACCACCTGTGATACGCTTTGATGTTGAACACAAAGCAGGCGTTTCCAATCTCATGAGCTTGCTTTCAGCAACCAGCGGTCTATCTCTAGCACAAATAGAACAAGATTATGCTGATAAAATGTACGGTCATTTGAAAAAAGCCACAGCGGAGTCTGTTGTTGCATTATTGGAGCCTATTCAACAAAAATATGCTCAGTTGCGTGAAGATCAGGCTTATTTAAATGATGTCATGCAACAAGGTGCTGCAAAAGCATCAGCTCGAGCAGAAGCAACCTTAAGTGCCGTATACCGAGCTATAGGATTAAGTTAGGTTATATCACTATGTCTCAGCCTCATACTCTTGCTACAGAATTCCCCTTTATAGCTCGTCATCCTGACTTAGTTTATCTCGACAGTGCAGCCACAACACAAAAACCGCAGGTTGTTTTGGATGCGCTCATGCATACCTATCAAAATGATTATGCCAATGTGCATCGTGGTGCACATCAGCTCTCTGAACGTGCAACTTCAGCTTATGAAGCAACACGTCACCAACTGATGCGATTTCTTAATGTACCCAAGCCTGAACAAGTCATCTTCACGCATGGTACAACAGAATCTATCAATATGGTTGCCAAAGGCTTACTCAAGCAAGTTCAGCCAAATGATCTGATTTTGGTCGACCAAACTGCACATCATGCCAATTTAGTACCTTGGCAGGTTCTTGCGCGTGAAGCAGAGCTTCAACTCAAAACGATTCCTCTCGATACACAAGGGTGCATTGATATCGCAGCCTTTGAAAGGCTACTACAACATAAGCCTAAAATAGTTGCTTTATCACATGTCTCAAATGTATTAGGAAGTTGCAATGATGTCTGCAAGCTGACTCAACTTGCACACCAGTATGGAGCCTGGGTTTTGGTCGATGGCGCACAAGCTGTCGGGCATTTTTCTGTGGATATCAGTGCCATCAACTGTGACTACTACGTTTTTTCCAGTCATAAAATGTATGGCCCTTCTGGCGTGGGCGTGCTTACAGGCAAGCAAGATGCACTTGAGCGATTAGAGCCCCTTCTAACAGGCGGTGAAATGGTGGTTCAAGTCTCGTATGAATCCAGCCGCTATCAAGATTTACCTCATCGCCTTGAAGCAGGAACGCCTCCTATAGCCGAAGTGATCGCTTTCAATGCAGCTCTATCTTGGTTAATGCAAAAAGATAGAGCGCAGCTCTTCGCGCAAGAACAAAACCTCATACGCACCATGCGCCAAGCTTTATCTGAAATAGAAGGCATTGAGCTTTATGGGGCGTCCGATCATCCTGTGGGTGTGATCGCATTCAACCTCACTGGACATCATCATTATGATGTCACGGCCTTACTCGATCAGCATGGAATACTCATGCGCAGCGGTCATCACTGTGCTATGCCTCTGTTACAAAGTTTAGGTATCGAGGGCTGCTGTCGCCTGTCTATAGGCTTATACACGCAACCAGAAGATATGCAGAAAACGATTGAGATCATCCAACAAGTCAAGGTATTTTTAGATGAGCTTGAATAATATAGAGGCTTTTCATTGGCAGGCGCCTCTCTTTTCTGAACTACATACTCAGTTCACTACAGTACATACATGGCAAGAAAAATACAGACTTCTCATGCAACTTGGTCGTCAATTACCTGATTATCCTATAATATTAAAAATAGAGCTCTACGCAATTAAAGGATGTGAGAGCCGAACTTGGCTCGCTCATCAAGAAATTGATGGTCGTCACCTTTTTTTGGCTGATAGTGAAGCACGTATTATGAAGGGTCTTTTGGTGATTTTACTAAGCCTTTGTCATAATAAAAAAAGCGCTGAGCTCAAAACTATTGACTTCAAAAAGAATTTGGAAGAGTTCGGCTTATTAGGGTACCTTAGCGTATCAAGAGGAAACGGCCTAATGAGTTTAATCTCTCAAATTAAACAAGTAATTTGATTTTTTTACATCAAAAGCGCATGATTCATGCAAGGATTTAGCATTTTGTGTCAAGGAGACCTTTTTTATGTCGATGTTGCAAGTACGCTCATTTTTCGATGAAATGACCCATAGCGTGTCTTATCTTATTTGGGATGAAGCATCAAAACAAGGAGCTGTCATTGATCCCGTGTTGAGCTTTGATCTGGATTCACAAACTACTTCTATACAAGCTATTACCCCTATTATCAATGAAGTAAACCAGCATCAAATCCAACTCAAATGGATTCTGGAAACGCACATCCATGCCGATCATCTCACAGGGGCTTCAGTGTTAAAGCAGCACTGCTCTGGTACTATAGCGATAGGTGAAAATATCTGCCTTGCACAGCGACTTTTCCAACCTCTCTATCCAGATGCCGAGTTCTTCTGTGATGGCCGCCAATTTGATTGTTTGCTTACTGAAAAATCAATTTTAAAGTTAGGTGAACATCAAATCCGTGTGATCCCTTGCGCAGGACACACACCTGTTTGTGTGAGCTATCATGTAGGGCAGCATATTTTTGTAGGAGATACCCTTCTTATGCCTGACTTTGGCTGTGCCAGAACCGATTTTTTAGGTGGTAATGCTGCCACTTTATATGACTCAATTCAGAAGCTACTTAATCTCTCTGGTGAAACTAAAGTCTACAGCGGTCATGACTATAAAAGCCCTATCCGTAAGCATTTTGCTTGGGAGAGCACCATTGCAGAGCAAAAGCAAAATATTCATCTCCAATACGCCAATAAAAGTGACTTTATTGATTTTCGCCAGCAGCGGGATTTAACTTTAGCCCCTCCAAAGCTTATGTCTATCGCAGTGCGATATAACTTAAGTAATGGTGTTTAGTCACAATTGGGTATTTTCTAGTGCAAGGGGATCGGGTTTTACAGTATAATGCGAACTTGACACTTAATGTATCGCCTACAAGGAATCAAATCTGTGAAAAACCATGATCTTATAGCAAAACTGCAAGCCCACTTGAAACTACTGTATCAGCGTGCAATTGACGCAGATCAACAGCTAGAAGGCTTACATCAACAAGGGCATGGTAAATTTTCAGCTATTTTAAATCAACCTACATTGTTTTCTACACAAGCTGATAGATTTCAACCTTATGTTTTTGAACTCGCTGAAAAAGTAAGTCAATTAGAAAAAGAAATGCATCAAGATCAAATCAACCTCATTTTACGCTGTATGCAAGAGCTCACCTTACTTCTGGAGCAATTCAAATCTATGGCACGTACTCAGGCTCAAGCCTAACCTGTATTCTGAACAGCAATGAGCAACAGGGCACCTATTTCAACATAGGACTAACTGATAGAAAGCATTAGGTTCATGAAAATATGAACAATAACCAAGGACATAGCTCACTCTTCAGGTGACAAATATTACATATAAGTCAAGGAAGTAAGATAAGGTATAAAAATCAGGAACAAGAAATATTCCATGCTCAGTCAAAGCATGAAGCTTAAATTAAAGTAGAGTGTGTCATAGGTGATGAGACTATCCCGCTTGTAAATATAACTGGCTCGCTGTCAGCTCAATTCGCTTTTTATAATTCTGTTTATGGTAAAAAGCGGTAAGGCTATCTTCTTTTTCCACAGCGCAAAATATTAGTCCCGATTCAGATACAGATAAATATATAAAAAAACCTTACTCATTCGAAAAAGACACTCTTACTAACACAGATGATACGAATCAAGCACGTAAAAAAGTAGAGCTCAAATCACTCATGGCTACAGAAGAAGGCTGTTATCTTCGAAATAAAAACTTTGTTCTGACAACTCGGTTCCATTTTTTTCGTTGTTGTAGATGATTCAAAATTTGAAAGAAGCATACCGAGAAATTTCTTTCTATTGTTTTAATGAATGCATTTCTAGAGTTATATCCCAAATCAGGAAAAAAGAAGTTTGACAAAATCTTCTTAAAAGCGCTTGAAAGATCTGATGAAGTCACAACTCCTCATCTAATTCAAAACATTTTATTAGAATCCAAAAAAACTGATAAAACACAGCCACTTGAAGATGGTATAAAGTATCAAGACGTTTTCTTTAAAGTTTTTGATAATGCGGGTATTTTTATAAAAAAACAGAAAAGATTACGTGTAAAAATGAAGAATAAATTTTTGAAAAAAGAAAGTTCTTTGAACACAATAAAAAAGAAAAAGAGAGCACAGTTAAAAAATCTTTTAACCTGCAACATATGATGATTATGAGAGAGAGTGGTGACGGTAAGATTCATTATAATATCTCATGCCCCATAAAAACAAAAAAGAACTTAAAGCGGCTTTGAATGATAATACTTTAAGGATTAAAGGCTCTTATGAGCCTAAAAAAGATGCAGAGCCATATATCCTCGATAAAACTGGTTATTATCGGCTGGTGATTACAAAAGAAGGATCAAGAGACTATTCAGTCTCGAACGATGGTATACTTCTTGAAAATAAAAGATAAAAACAGCTGATGATCTATAAATAAAGAGAACGTCTATTTATGCAAAGCGATGTAAATAATTTAACACATGCCTAGATAAATTAATCTTTGATTTAAAAGTTTC
>DDNL01000054.1 GCA_002341165.1 Shewanellaceae bacterium UBA2521 | reverse complement strand
GACCAAAGGAAGTTTTGTTTAAGCTACTCGACGGTATTGGTGGTTTAGCCGTCTTTGAACTTGTTCCAGAACGCATCAATGCTCCTTTACGGTACGGGGATCCTGAAAATGAGCACGATTGTTTTTCCGATAATACGCATTGGTCCCATTATTACAATACGAAAGGCATGGAAGCAATGTACTTGGGCAACTATAAGCGTATATCCCCCGACCTTCCTGTTCATCACCATGAAGGACATGGTATTTTAGCTCTCGTTAAGCAAGCAAATCCAGAAGTTGCATCAGACATGGAGCACGCTTTATCTAGAGTTCAAAAATCAGCGCAAGAGATTGTCGATTCAGCTGAGAAGAAAGGCATATACTTTGATCAGTTGATCTCGCCATCCAACTCTAAAGGGCGTAAAGTAGTAGAAAAACTGAGTAAAAGATTGCTGAGCTTTATGCGCAAAAATGTACTTGCAGTGACTGTATTAGAGATCCCTGAAGAAGATCGTGCTTATCGAATCATTCCAAAAAAGTTCCTTAAGTTATAATATGTAGAGGTTTTAAAGGCTTACTTAGCGTAAGCCTTTTGCGATATCAATCATGCAATGTATTTTTATTTTATTTTTATTTTTGTTTTTTACAGCACCATCCTGGGCTCAGGAAATCTTTCAGCAGCAAGAAAAAGGCCTTAACCCCTCTGAGACGCAACTCTTTGGTCAAGGGAGAGGACTATTTAAGTCAAAATGGAGTGGAGCACCTACCAACACAAAGACCCGATATGGTTTGGGTCCACTTTATAACGAACATGCATGTATAAGTTGTCATGTAAGAGGTGGACGTGCGCCTGTTGATATGAATCAAAAGGACGCTCAAGGGCTTCTTTTTAGGCTCGGTCAGAACTCTATAATATTAAACTCAAATGCTCAACATGCGAAACATGGCCGTATTTTGGATCCAATATATGGTGGGCAATTACAAGACAAAGCCGCAGGCTCAGCCCGCATCAATGCAGAAGGGCGTCTTAAGATCAAATATCAATTACAGAAGATAATTTTAAGTGATGCGACAGAGGTACATTTAAGAAAACCTACGTACTCTATTCAAAACCTTAACTATGGTGCTCTTGATTCTACAACATCCATCTCAGCACGTATTGCTCCAGCGCTTCATGGTCTTGGTTTATTAGAGCATATAGATGAAGCGACACTTCATGATCTGCAACAACAGCAACAGTTATATGGTATTTCAGGAAAAATCAATAGAGTATGGGATATTAAGCAACAGAAGTATACGATAGGTCGATTTGGGTGGAAAGCGACTCAACCTAGTTTAGAGCAGCAAAATGCTGCAGCTTTTCAAGGTGATATGGGATTCACAACCTATCTGTTTCCAAATCATCCTTATACAACAAAACAAGCAGATTTTTTGAATCTGATAGGGAAAGGAGAACCTGAAATTATCGATTTGATGTTACAGGATATCACCTTTTATACGCGTCATATTGCTGTACCTAAACCGTCTAAAAATCGACATAAAAATAGTCAATTAGGTAAAAAACTCTTCCGAAGTTTGCACTGTGCGAGCTGTCATACGCCTCGCCTTGACATCACTTATGAAAAAAATGATCAGATAAAACATAAAACTATTCATCCTTATACCGATCTGATGCTTCATGATATGGGTGAAGGCTTAGCGTCTGGGTTTGCTGTCTTTCAAGCTGAACCAGCTGAGTGGAGAACAGCACCACTATGGGGTTTAGGTACGTTAAAAGCAGAATATGGTAAGCTCAGATTGTTGCACGATGGGCGCGCCCGCAGTATTGAGGAAGCCATTTTGTGGCACGCAGGAGAGGCTCAGCAAGCGAAAGAAAATTATATGGATTTAACACGTCAAGAACGTAAAGCGTTACGGCAATTTTTAATGTCTTTATAGTGTTGAAACGGATCAGGCTAAAAAGAGTGTGTGATGTAACACACTCTTTTTTATATATATTGTTATATATACAGTTAAGAAACTTCAATATATCCGCTCATACCTGTTTTCATGTGTTCTATAATATGACAATGAAACATCCATTTTCCTGGATTATCTGCAACAAAAGCAATTTTAACAGTTTGAGATTTACCTAAAGTCACCGTATCTGTCCAGTAACCAACTTCTCCACCACTGTTTTCAATGACTCGAAAAATATGCCCATGTAGGTGAATAGGGTGTCTGTATTGCGTGTTATTGTTTAAAATAAAAGTATAACTTTTACCGAGTTTCAAGCGTTTTAGGGGTTTTCCATGATCATCTTGCGAAATATGCAAAAGAGGTTTCCCGTTAATTGTCCAGCCGTCACCACCTTGCCAAGTGAAACTGAACATATATTCTTTTCTATTTTGTTTATATTGAGAAATAGGATTAGGGGGAAGCTGAGGCAGAGAACGTTTAATGGGGATCCCCTGATGTTTAACTGTTTTTAAATAAGCTAGAATTTTTTCATCATCATTTGCTTTTAATACTATCGTCTTATCTTTTACAGGGCTGCGTAGAGCTAAGTCAATACGGCAACCTGGAGCGACTTGATAGTTTTCAAATGTACGATACGATTCAAGCGGGTGGCCATCGATGGCGATGAGTTTACTCTTTCTTCCCGCCAATATAACTTTGTATATTTTCGTGCTATCCACGTTGACCAAACGTAATCGAATCAACGAACGCTCAGGGATCTCGATTGTGGGTATAGACTTGCTATTGACGGTATCCATTGTTCCTTTTGTACCACTACGAAAACTTTTGGGTGTGGTTAAAGGCAGCCAGCCTCCTTCTTCATCAATTCTCCAACTACGTAATAAAAGGGGAATGTCAGCATCAAATTTAGCAGGTTGAGACTCTTCGACAATAAAGCAACCCGATAAGCCTTTACCGAGTTGATGGATACTATTTACATGAGAATGGTACCAGTAGGTTCCAGCATCGGGAGGAGTGAAGCGATATGTGAAGGTCTCACCTGGTAAGATAGGCGGCTGAGAAAGATGGGGTACACCATCCATTTCGATAGGGATTCTTAAACCATGCCAATGAATGGTCGTTGGCTCATCCAGCAAGTTCGTGACCTCGATGGTGATGGGCTGACCTTGACGCGCAATGATTACAGGAGCTTCAATTGTTTCATTGTAAGACATAATGTCAATGACTTGATTATTTTTAAAACAATGTTTCGTATGCATGACTTTAATTGAGTAGTGATACGCACCTGTTTTTTTAGTCGCAGCAAGAGTGAATTTAGGCAGTGCAGCAAAAGCTGCAATACCTAAACCTAATTTAAGAAAATTACGACGTGAAATATCCACTTGAATAGACTCCTTAATATTTTCAAATTTCTAGGTGTATTGAGACGTATATCATATTGAGATAGGTAGCTCTTTTTTTAAAGATTCAATAAAATGATGCCATAAACAGATATAATCCTGTTGAGTTATACCCCATATTATGGCTTCCTTGTGAGGGAGCTTTACTTGTTTCATATGTTTAAAACCAAAGCTTTTTAATCGATGGTGCATGTTTGTATTATCTATCCGAGGCTCTAAGACAATACGTTTAGCTTTAGGATATTTCTGGAAAAGAGTTAATATTAGCTGGCTCAGCCAAAAGTCAAAATAAAATGCGCCTCTAAACGCTTGAGAGCCAACGACAATATGTAAACCAAGATCATATTGCTCTGCATCATAGTAGTTGTATAGTTCATCTTGAATAACGTCGTAAACTTCGACATAAACCGCAGGTTGTTTATTTAAATATAAAATATAAGGTTGGTTAAATTTTAAGTTATCGATATATTGCCTCAAGGCAGATATACACCACTTTTGCTCCCAAAAAAAAGCGACTCGAGGTTGATGCATCCATGACTTAAATAGTTGCAAATGCTTTTCGTGTTGAAAGGTATGTTGTTCAAAATGAGGCTTTTTAATGTGATGAAAAGGATTCTGATATTTTCTTTGAAGCCTATCAGAATCGACGTCCCAATTAAATAAATGTGTCATTTGATGAGGCTGTTGAAAGTTCCTATATCTATATTCGGTGCTCTTTAACAGATAATCGATAATGGATGTATCTTGAATATCATCTAGACCATATAGTCCACGTAAGAAGTGGTAACATACCTTCAATAATTCATCGGCATGTAACGTACGCTGATTGGAAGCGATAATATCGCTCAATGAATTCAAAATAGGTACCATCAAATAAGACATCGTATAATCGATGATTTTGGATTCGTCCCAAATATTTTGTTGACCTATGATCGATTTAAATGTGCTTTTCGCAAAACGAGAACATTTTATATAAGCAGCATGCTTCAAATATAAACCTATAGGCAAACCGTCTCGAAACATGATCATGCATGGTATTTTATGCCAAGGTAAAATCAATCCATGAACTGTTTGTAATATGAGTAAAGGTTGCACAACAGCTTCAAGCATATGTTTGTACCAAAGGATTGCAGCTTTCGTGTAATCCAGCGCATAATATTCTGCTAATTGGCGCACAGTATCTTGTATTTTACTTTTCCTTATCGACTCTTTCGAATTGATGAAGTACGAAAAATCTATGAGCTCTTCGCATATTTTAGAGTTCGGGTCTTTTCTTTTTAAAACCTGAATGTGCTTTAGATCTTTAAGTTTTAATCTAAACATCAATACAGGTGCATTATATTCAACTTGGATTCCTTTGACATTTAAAGCTTGATGCGGAGCACTGCAGATCTCTTCAAAAAATTTTTTGAATAAGCTTTCTAAGCTGTTGATATCGATTTCAAGTCTCTTTTCTTTGGTAGAAAATACACGATTAATTTTAAAGCGATGAGTTTTCATTTTAAATACTCCATGAGACAACGTATATTCTTGTTATGTTAAAATATATCAATAAAAATAAGACACATTATCATCTTATAGGTATAATGTTTACATTATCTGAATATAAATATAAAAATATAATCATGAGTTACATATTAAATACCTTATTTCAAGCAACACAGGACATGAATGTAGCTTTGAAAGGTCAGCTTATTACTTCAAAAGCGAATATTTCACAGAACTCTTATATACAGCTACATCAACTCGACCTAAAACCCATTGAAGAGATTTTCTATAATCTCCAAGCTGAAAACCCTGAAGCAGGGGGTTCTTATTATAAGATAAGGATTTGGAGCCTGATATGCTGGCAGCCTATTCATATCGCGTTAATATCCATCTATGCATGTAATGGTTTGCCACTCATGCATCAAATTGGACAGTTTTGTCACTCTACATCGATTTACGGTTATTTTTTTGAAAAGGATATCTTTCATCAAAGTTCACATGACCACTTAACGCGTATGGCTGGCGAGCAGTTACAAACTTTGTTTTATCCTCTTCTACGGAAGCTCAAAGAGCACTTTTCTATTTCTTTTAAAACAGCTTGTTATGTCTTAGGTGACATCACCTTGATGTATTTATTACATCTCAATAAATATCTGCCTCATTTTAAATCAGTCGATCTGTCTCATTGTGCAAAAATCTGGATTAAGGTCTTAAATTTACCCACTTCTATGCTAAGCAACCTTACGCAAGATCCTGTTACGCATCTGTGGCATTATCGACGCACGAGTTGCTGCTTTGCTTATCAGTGTCATCATCAAAATCTATGTTTACAATGTCCTAAGCAGCCAAAGCCGAAAAAATTTAAATATCCTCAACCGATTGTAACGATTGAACCGGCTTGATATAAGGCAAGCCCGTGTTTTGATCTTGATGTATCTCTGCTTTGATGCCATAGACTTTTTCTATGAGCTCATGTGAGATAATATCCTTCGCTTTACCTTGCGCCACAATAGATCCTTGATGCATAAAAATAAGGTGGTCAGCATATTGAATCGCTTGATTCATATCATGCAAGACTAAAATCAAAGTACGTTGTTGCTTTTTCAGTTTTCGACAAAAATCTAATACACTAAGTTGTGCTCCAATATCTAAAAAAGAGGTGGGCTCATCTAAGAGAAAGACTTCGCTATCTTGTGTTAAAACCATGGCAAGCCAAACTCGCTGTTGTTGACCTCCTGATAAAAGGTGAACCTGCTGGTGTAGCAACGGTTCTAAACCTGTTAAACTTATCGCATGGCGTATGGCTTTTTCATCCGCTTTAGACCATTGGCACCATAAGGTTTGATGCGGATAACGACCTCTTTGTATCAGTTCAAGTACGGTAATATGATCAGGTAGCATAGGTTTTTGTGTTAAATAAGCTCTTTCTTTCGCTAAAGCCTTGCTCTTAAAGTACTCTATGTTTTTTCCCTTGAGCCACACTTTTCCTGAATCGGCTTTGATCATACGACTCAATAATTTTAATAATGTTGATTTACCACAACCATTAGCACCTAGAATTGCACTGATCTTATTGCGTTCTATCTGTATATCAAGTTGTTCGAGTAACCGTCTTTCACCAAAGCTCAGAGATAATCCCTGTGCTTCTATGATGACTTGATTTGTGCATGACATATTTTTATCTCTTTAATTTTGGTGTGTTGCGTTGCGTTGTTTTAACAACAACAAAAATAAATAAAGTCCACCTAATAAAGCGGTCAAAATTCCTATTGGAATGCGTTGAGGACTTGGGATGACTAACGATAATGTATCAGCCATCAGGAGTAATAAAGCTCCTAATACCGCAGATCGCATCAAGGCAGTTTGACTGCTGCCAAAACGAGCAAGATGAGGGGCAATTAAGGCGATAAAGCTTACAGGACCCACAATTAAAACACTGACAATGGCCAGCAATGTCGCTAAAAAAAATAAAAGGCCATAGGTTTTTCGGACAGACACTCCGAGTGCTTGTACGGTTTCGATATCATGCGAAATCAAGCTGACTCTTTTCGATAGGGCGAAAAAACAAGGTAAGACTAAGACTAAAAGACTCATGATAAGGGCAACATCAGACCAATCCTTGTAAGCTAAACTGCCATTTAAGTAGCTTAAGAGTTGCAGTGCTTCTTCTCTTCTTACTAAAGATAACATGAACTGCACTAAGGCAACGCAAAAAGCATTCACCACAATCCCTAATACAATGAGATGATGTGAAGTATAAGAGGTGTGACGCATCTGAAATCCTAAAAAGATGATCAGAGTCAGCGTACCTAAACATGCACCTATCCAAGCCTCTTGCTCTGACATAAAAGAAAGCCATAACAGCGCACCTGCACTGGCACTCGCATTGATACCGATTAAATCAGGACTACCTAAAGGATTTTTAGTTATAGTTTGAAACACTGCACCAGAAAGCCCTAAAGCAGCGCCAACACCGATAGCCGTGAGTGCTCTGGGCAAGCGAGAAGACCATAAAACCCATTGTTCAAAAGGTGTACCTTGATTTGTAAATGCCATCATCAAACGTTCAAAAGACAAACCATAGTGGCCTAGAGTTAGGCTTAATATAAAGCAGGTGCAGAGCACCATAAAGCCCAAACAGATGGTTTTAAAGGCTTGAGGTGAAGGTGTGCTCAGCGTGAAAATCGAGAAAGACCAAGTTTTTTTATACTGAAAACTCATGCAGCACCTCTTTTTTTATGCATTCTTGTGAGTAACATACACAGGCAAGGCGCGCCGAGAAAAGCTACAATCGTGCCGGTAGAGATTTCGGCAGGCGGCATTAAGCTACGTGCGAGCATATCAGCACATAAGACTAGGGTGCTTCCAATCAAAGCTGCTGCTGGAATACACCATCTATAATTTTGTTGAAATAGGATTTGTGCGATATGTGACGCAATCAGACCTAGAAAAGCAATCGAACCTACGGTTGCGGTTGCAGCAGCTGCTAAGATTGTTGCACAGAACCATGCCCATTGTGATGTACGCTGTACATTGACACCTAAAGACTGTGCATTGGACTGATCCAAAACTAAAATGTTGAGCAAAGGGGCAATCATCATGGATAAGACGAGACCTATAGTGATATAAGGCACACAATCCCATACATGCGTCCAGCCTAAACCTGCTAATGATCCAACATTCCAATGTCTTAGCTGAAAAAACAAAGCAGGATTAAGCATCATACAAGTTTGAACAGATGCGTTTAAGATAATGCTCAAGGTGGCTCCAGCGAGTATTAATCTTAATGTAGAGATCATGATATTTTTAGCTAACATGTAAATAATAAAGCTGCAAAGGCATGCACCTGGTAAAGCTTGCCAAAAAAGAGGGATATCGAAACTCCAAGGTAAAAGATGACAGAGAACAATAGAAGCAGATGCACCTGAATGAATTCCCAAAAGTCCAGAGTCAGCTAACGGATTACGAGTTAATGCTTGAGTTAAGCACCCGGAAACAGCAAATGCTGCTCCTGTGAGCAAAGCTAAAAAGGTACGAGGAAATCTCGATTGAATCACCAATACATCATGATTTAAGGTATCAGCAGAAAAGACAGACGATAAGGCGCTTAGCGAATAAATTTTGGCACCTACCAGCAAACCGAGTAACATCATAAAGCCACATACGACGACTAAAATGAGCATTTTATGCCAACGCTGAAGCTTAGATTGAACGCCGATAGGTTGTTGTAATACTTGAGACGTCAAAGCGAACATTTATTCTCCTTGCCCTAAGGCTGCTCGTTGTAATTTCTGCATAAAACGAGGCACAGACCAAGCTAAACTCAAAGGGTTCTCACTGGACAAAGCTGTGATTATTTGACGGTCAGTCAAAGCCAGAAAATGATGGCTGCGCACAGCAGGGATCCGCTGAATTAATGGGATATGCATCATCTGTTGTTTGGCTGCTTCACTAGAAAACCAGCTGATGATGAGATCGGCTTCATCCAGAATATTGGCGGACTCTAAACCCACAGGAATAAAAAACTGTTTATTTTTTTGTTCCATCTTAACGAGTTGAGGAAGCTGCTGAAAACCGAGCTTTAAAAAAATAGACATCCGTGGATCTTGTTGAGCATAAGCGTTTAATTGACCTGAGCGGTAAGAAGCATGTACATAGGCCATCTTCAGACCTTGGTAATGTGGATAATTTTGTTTTAGTTTTTGGTAAAATTGATCTTGCTGTTTAACGAGAGCTTGAGCATCTTTACTACGCCCTAATGCCTTACCGATTAAAAGGGCTTGCTCTTTTGCCGAGATCAACCAAGGCGTTTTTGGATAACTGATCACAGGAACAAATGTACTGAGCTGTTTATAGGTTTCAGCGCTCATACCTGAATAGGGTGCTAAAACTAAATCAGGTTTTAAAGCGATGACTTTTTCTATGTTTAATTCTGGATAACTGCTTAAAACAGGCGGCAACTGCGCGCCTAATGTTTGCAGTTTGTCTCTGAACCAAGGCGTGTAACCTTCTTTATCTCCACCCCAATACTCAGCTTCAATTGCAACAGGTATCACGCCTAATAGAACACACCAATCTTGTGCAGCCGTACCTAAGGTGATGACCCTTTGAGGCTGTTGCGCTATGCGTGTGATGCCATGTGCTGTTTCAATGGTTATAGGAAAATGATCAAAGGTCTGAGTGGGTGATTTTCGTTCATCTTGAGCCAAAACACCCATAGCATAACAGACCGTACACAATACGAAAAAACCTCTCATGGAGACGAGGTTTATAAACGGATGATATAAATTCATAAGATTAAAAAGTATATGTTGCCGTTAGACCATATTCACGTCCTTTACCCGGCATATAGCGTGCAAAGAGTAAGGCGCTTTTATATTCTTTATCCAAAAGGTTGTTGACGTTAGCCTGTAGCATGAAATGCTCGTTGATGTGATAACGCGTCATCAAGTTGACCAAAGTATAAGATCCTTGTTTATATTCAGGCTCTGTACTATATTTATGCGATATTTTGCCATGCCACTTTACGCCAAAACCCGCTTGGACACCAGGCACACTCCCGGAAAAGTCATATTCGGTGTATAAAGATGCACTTTGCCTAGGAAATTCAGGCTGTAAGTGCTCGCCGTCTCTATCTTTATGGGTAAAGGTTGTCGCACTGAGTCGTGCAAACCAAGCATCAGTTAACTGACCACGTGCTTCAAGTTCATAACCTCGAACTGTAGCGCCTTCAACACCTTTGTAATAGGTTTTTTTATCTGAATCCTCACCCGCTTCAACCGCAAAGTTATCTCTTTTTGTTTGAAAGAAACCTAAGCTAACATCGAATTTTTGTTGCAAGAGGCTAAGCTTCAAACCTGCTTCAAAGTTTTGTGCTTCCTCGGGCTCAAGGAGCTTGCGATTAATATCTCGCTTGTCATGAGGCATAAAGGTTGTGTTGTAACTGCCGTATAATGCAAGCGGTTCAAACAATCGATAAGTTGCACCCACATAGTACGTGGGCTTGAATTTTTCGGTTATGTCTTTAACACTGTTGTTTTCAGGTTTTTGTGGGTTAATATAAGCAGCATCTTGCGACCAACGGTTAAAGCGCACACCAGAGATCAGCGAGAGAGCTTCCGTAAAACGAATTTGTGAAGAGATATACGCGCCCCATTCTTTGTTATAGGTATAGTCTGTATAAGCGATATCATCACTCCAAATCGGCTCGGGGAAATCCCAAGAGGACTGCGTGAAATCACCTAGAGATACGTTATAATTGTCCCAATGATGAATGTTACCTGTGGTCGCTTCTCGACCTCTTACCGTGATATTGTCGTCTTTCATTTGGTGATACTGTAAACCTAGTACAACCTGTTGATCTTGCCCAAAAGCGTTAAAATGTCCTTCGATTTCAGTTTTAACTGTATGTGCTTCTCGTACTTTCTTCGTTTGGTTTAGCGTTCCAGAAGGTAGAGCATATGTGCCTTTTTTTAAACCAAACTTAGGCCATATATAAGGAAAGTCTAAATCACTTTTATGGTAGGCATAAGAAAGGCTGAGAGACCAGTTGGTGTTAAGTGTATGCTCTAAATTGGCAAACGCATTCCATGTTTTGATTTCATTTTTCGTCCAACTCGGCGCTATAGATACAGAGCGGTCAAAGTCTGTCAGTGTTTTATCGTCGTAGTAGAGCGGCAGTCCGCCTCCAACCATATTGCCTTTTGGGGAAAAATAAAAATAATCGACTCCTGTTGTCAATAACGTCTTCGAGGTGATATCGGCTTCTATTACACCATAGAGCAAACCACGTTTTTCTTTATATCGATCTTGTTCTGATTGTTTACCACTTAAAGAGTGGATGAAGCGACCACGCACAGACTTATTGTCCGTTAAAGACCCAGATACATCGAGAACAAGACTTTTCTTATGCCAAGAACCCACGCCTGCTGTGACTGAGCTTTGAAATTCAGCAGTCGGTTTTTTTCTTTGAATATTGACCGTTGCAGTATCATTAGAAACACCTCTTAACATGGCATTGCCACCCTTTACCACTTCAACCTGCTCAATTAGAGCGGAATCCATGGTTAACTTGCCATCATTAAATCCACCACCCTTTGCTGTATAAGTTGGCATACCATCGATAAAGATCATTTTTGCTGATACGCCACGAGATCCAAGCCAAAAACTATTACCGTCACGCTCCATAGTGCTTAGACCAGCAAATCCATCTAAAGCCTCAGCCACGGTGCTTGTGTTCTGTCCCTCAATTTCTTTTCGGGTGATGACAGTAGCTATTTGTGGATTTTCCATATGCTCTAAGCGTAAGCCTGTAGCCGTTTTTGAAGGGGGTACGCCCGAATCACTTTTTTGCGTTTTAATGTGGGTGGCCTCTAAAGATTGAGCATATACAGGATTTAACATAGGTAAGCAGCATAAAACGGGTAAACTTAACTTGATATGCTGTTGAACAAATTGACGTATAGAGAAAGACATATAATATTCCTTTTTTTATTTTTTTACACTTACCTGTGTTTATGTAAAGTAACACATGATAAATATTGTGAAAATGATACCGCTTATCATTATCAAAAAGCCAACAAAAAATAAAAAAAACCATAGAAAATAAATTTAAAGCTTAAATTGTTAATACCAATACAAACTTTTAATCTTTTTGTTACTTTTTAAGTTTTAAAATATAATATGAGAAGAAATTTATTCTCATACACAAATTATTTTTAGCTAAATATTAAAATAAATAATTTATATAATAAGAATCAATATAAGAGTGAGAGAACAAGACACTAGAATCTGGGGATATAGAAATCCCCAGCATGATATGAAATGAGTAGTTACTCACTTTTCTGCAAAAGTATATTGCGAATTATATATAAAGGATTAGAGATGCGGCCTGAGAATTTAAGATTTTTTTCAGGATCTTCTAAATCTATCATTTGCTGATTGTCGTTAATTTGAATAGCATTTAAACAAACACGATGAAAGTCAGGCATAAATAAGTCATATTGTTCAAATTTATCTTTTAATTCAGGAAACTGTGCTTGATAATCCTGAACTTGTTGAATAATCATCGTCCAAAAATCTAATTCAGACACATCGGTATCTTGCTCAAGCAAAGGCACGATAAAGCGGAAAATACAATCAAAGATATCCAAAAAGATGTGATTTATTTTAATATCATTCTCCACATCAAATTTTATTTCTGATAAATGTCCCGTTAAAACTTTATCCGTATTTAAGAAGGCAACCTCTTCACCGATATCTTTCATAAGCATTTTAACAGGAACACTTTCTTCCATCACCATAATGATGTTCTCTCCATGAGGCATGAAGATTAAATCGTGCTTATAAAATGCATGTAATATAGGTTGTAAATACAAAGATATAAATTGATTTACCCAAGCTGTAGCATTGAGTTTTGAATCCTCAATAAAAGCTGAGATTAAACTTTTACCTGTTGTATCTTGATGCAAAAGCGCTGCAAGAGTGACTAACTTTTGTTGTGGTTCAATGATAGCTTTGCCATTTCTACATAAATTAAAAGGGCTTTCACGCCATAAAGCAGATAACATCTTATTGTAAGGTGACTTATATGTTATGGCCTCTTTGTAATAGAAGTGATGATAACCTATTGCTGCAATTTCTTTTAAAACAAAAAATGAGTACTTATCGAAAAAAGGATCATGATCGACTAAATCGGCAACAACAGTATTAATATCTGGTGTTCGTTCCATATAATGCGGTGGTAATCCGCGCATAAACCCCATATTTAAAATAGATAAGGCTGTTTTTACATAACATTTGTGCTGCTGATCTAAATTAAAAAAAGTACGAATAGATTGCTGAGCTTGATATGTATCTTGACTTAAACCAAGGTAAATAACATGGTCGTTTACAATATCTGCTGTAAATAATCGAGTAATTTTTTCTTTCCATTGCCAAGGGTGTACAGGTACAAAATAATAGTCTTCTGGCTCTTTATTTTTTAAGCGGATAGTTTGTTGAAACTCGTGATATTGTGCGTCACCAAGCTCCTGCTTTAACAAATCTTCATGTGTTAGTCCCTCAATCGTTTCAAAAACAGTTCTATCACGACTTACGGCAAGCCATACGAGTTGCAGATCTTCTGCACTTTCTGGAGTGTAAGTAAGAAAATCTCCTGCATCAAAACCAATGCGTCCATTGTTTGCAATAAAGACAGGATGGCCTTCTGACATAGCAGCTTCAATTGATTGATAATCTAATTGAGCGAGCTCAGCAACAGGAATATTCTTCAATCTACTTTTATAAGCTTTGCTATATAGCGTGCTGGTTATTTCTTCAAGGTAAGTAGGTAAGATTTTTTCTTGAATACAAAGAATGTTTTTTAAGCGCAAAATCAACTGAATGGCATCCAATGGCTCTTCATGGCCTTGGTTATAACAAACAATAGAATGCGCATCTATATGATAATGATCTAATAAATAAGGTTTAGCTTTAAAACGATAAATGATATCTTGATGATCAGATGGCACGACAACTTGATACAAATTATCCTTATAAGCCTCTATATTAATGAGAGTTTCATGGCTCAGCTCTGAAATGATTTTCCTTACTAAGTGGCGGTTTGCTAATTCCCAGGTTGCTTTATCTTGTGAAAGAACATATTCGTTTGCTTTCTTTAAATTAGTATTTTTCATTGTTACCTCATTATTTTTAAAGTCTTGAAGTTTACAAAATCCTAATAATGCAGTTTTGTAAGATAATTGAATTTTTTTGCTGTAATAAATTCCTATTTTATGGTTTAAATTATGTATTTTTTTGTTATTTTCATCAGGCTCGACGACCATGCGTTTGAAATTAAAATATTTAAGAATAAGCGTAGTGATAGTTGATATGATATTTAAACTGAATCCAGATTGAGGTATTTCAACAGGAGCGATAATAAGATGCATGCCACAATCACCGTCTTCTACATCATAATATGATCCAACTTCGTTAAACCTTGGATCATAAAGCTCGGTATAACAAATAATTTTATTTTCTCTATAGCCTATCAATCCAAATTGGTGATCATTTGCTTCAAGTGACTCCTGACGAAAATCATCGGTAGAGTTTTGCATTCTCCAATATTGGGCATAAGGTAACTTTAGCCATCGATTAACTTCTATAAAGTGATCTTTTTTTTGATATAGCTTAAATACAAAGTCATCAATTTCTATTTTTTGTTTAGGGTGAGGCGCATATGTATTATAAAACATCGAAGTTTTCCTTTTTGCTTGTATTTAAATAAATTATCTTATTCCCTCGGTGAAAATTCTTGAAATTCATACACTTTTTTATACTACAGAATGAACAATCTAAAATAGACAGTAAAAATAGTATTTTTTGTATCAAGACTATATTTTTTATTTTAAAAAAATGATAAGTGATACCAAAATAAAATCTTAAAAGAAAGGGATGTTTGTTATTAAAATTAAATACTAAATAGACAATTGGAAAATTTTTTCCTATGTATATTATCATATATTTTATTCATCTCTCTTGATTTCACAAAAGAAAGTTAGCTAAACAACTTTAGCGCTACTTGACAAAAATGATGTTAGTCAAATTTTATTTTTGAAAAAAATTTTGATTTATTGATTATTGTCATTTTGATTTCATGTAATGAAACACCCTTTTTCTACAATCAAAGGTAACATTATAAGATTAAAAAGAGAAGAGTTTTAATTTTTTTTGATTTTTTTTAACACAAGTGGGTTGGTTTCTTATTTAAATCAAAAAATCCGTATTCGTGACTCTGAACCTCGAGCCTATTGAATAGCTTTGTGTTATAGGTTATATGAGTTCTGCTCTTGAATTTATGACGGGTGAGTAAAATAAAAGATAATCCATGAGCCTAATTGAATTACATATGGGAATCATAGGATATGCTATGTAACATAAGATTAAAAACAATGTTAAGAAGATGCATATATAAAACACTAAATGCTCGCACACTGACACTTAAAGGAAATAAAATATTTACAACTTTTTTAATTTTCATAGCATAAGAACTAACGATAATTCTATTTTATAACATCAAGAATAATATTACACTTGGATCAGGAAGGAAAAAAGGTTATATTTATGCTTAAAACTAGAATAATATAAGCAATAGGATGTCTGAAAATGATTGTAACCCTTTATTTGGAAAAACTTATCTGCTCAACTACCTATTGATCTGATTCACTAAAATTGTATCAGATCATATCTTTAACGGTCTTGTTATGAACAAATTTTTTATATTTCTTACTAAAAGTATACAGCTTAGAACTCAGCTCAGGATTTTAGTTATGTAATAGTTAAAAAACATACCTATTTTATTTGAGATATGATGATAACCATATACATGTTTTTTCTATATAAACACCACTATAAATGATGTAAATAGCAAACTCTGGTTACTTATTATGAATAGGTCTTATGCGTTGATGATTTGGATTAAATTAAAAAGGAACCAGAATGAGCACCAACAAAAACGAACACGTTGCATTTTTCACTTTACTTGTTTTGGCACTGATACCCAGCGTTATTGAAATTGATATTTTAGCACCTAGCCTACCCAGTATAGGACAATATTTCAATGTGAGTATCAGCTCTACACAAAGCATCATCACGCTTAACTTTTTGGGATGTATTTTAGGCGCTTTATTCTATGGTCCTTTATCAGAAAAATTGAGCATTAGGAATTTATTACTCTTTGGTCTCTTGGGCATTATATTGAGCTCAATAGGCTGTTATTTTGCACCCTCTATCGAATTCCTTTTATGTTTTAGGATCATTCAAGGTCTATCATCTTGCGCAGTATTGATTATGGTTATTGCGAGTTTTCCTTACCTATTTAAAGGTCGAAGGCTCCTTTCATTTTTTGGTTATCTAAATTCTGTAACGGCTTTATCTATAGCTATAGCACCGATAATAGGTAATTATATCAACTTGAAATTCTCATGGAGAGAAATATTTATTTTGATTGGTGGATTAGCGTGTATGAGTTTACTCTTAAACTTTTACTTTTTACGCCCTTCTCATCTTATTCAAAAAAAAAATAAAGTACTCTCTCTTTCAGCTTATAAAGAATTCAAACATAAAAAATTTATTCTTCCTACACTTATCATATCCTTTATGGGGGCTTCAGATTTAATTTTTGTTTCATCTAGTTCATTTATTTATGAAAAGTTCTTTGGTTTTTCAAACTATGATTACATCATACATTATACTTGTATAATTTTATCTTTTGTTATGCCAAGCTTTTTATTTCATCCTATTTCTAAGCTTTTAAAAGGTACTGAGCGTACAGAAAAATATGGTTTATTCTGTTGTATGACGTCTGCGATATGTTTTATTCTCAATGCTGCTCATCCATTTATCGTTACAATCAGTTTATGTCTGTACTCTTTTGGCTTTGCCATAAGTAGTCCTATCATTTTTACAAGAATTATGTCTGTTTTTCCTTCTCAAACATGTACAAGTTCTTCGATGAATGTTTTTATACGCAATTTGATTTGTATGGGCTGTATGGGTATATGTAGTATGTTCTTTCAAGGAAACCCCTTTCATATTGCGCTCGAAATAGTTATTCTAAATGTCGTTATACTTCTTATTTGGTTATGTGAAAAGCATCAACTTGGTAGCTCATTGAATGATTAGAGATTGTATTGCAAATTAAGAATTTAAACTCTTGGGCACTATGTTCTAGATATGATTGCTTCTCGGGTATAAAAGGAAGCAAATGGAATTATCTTTTCAAGATTAACTTGTTCTCGCTTTATGATCATGCACCCTTTTTGACTATAGGTGACTTAAAAGTTTTACTGTTTTTCCATGTGATTGATGACAAACAAGTCGTTATGGTCGCTTTTAAACGACCATAATTTTTTAATTGGCTAGAGCCTTGATACTTTTTGACCTGTAATCAAGTTAACATATTGAATGATTGATAGTGTTAGCGGAGCTCAATCTTTGATAAGTCGAGTATCTCTGCATTCCATACCAAATGTCCAGAAGAGGTTGTATTCTCCCTTGGCATACTCAATGTAAATAAAATATCTTTCTTCTTGGTTATAATTTCAATGATATTTTGAGTTTTATCAGATGCTGCTGAATAATTGATGAGATAGTGACCATTTGAGTCTCGGTATACGCTTGAAGATGCAAACGTAAATAAGTGGGGGTTGTACTGCCACATCAGTTTTATTTTATGTTCTTTGAGGTTAATTTTGTATTCTTGTATTAAACTCATTTCTCTTATGGGATCGACATAAGTTCCAAAATACTCCCCGCCTCTTGGGTGCGATCCTGCTCCATTGTTCATTAAGAGTAAATGACCTTCGTTCGTCATAGAGAGAGAATGCTGGCCAATCGGATGAAGCCTATTTTGTATATAAATTTCACGAGTCAGAGGCTGATTTTCAAAGGTTACACGAGGATCAACTTCGATATCTAAAAGGAATGGATGTAAAGCTTCATACTTATACCATTCTTTTTCTTTAGAACTAAAAATCCAATTAATAGGCTGCGGGTTTTTATTTAGATCGTAATTAATGTTGATCAGAAATTGCTCTCGGCAAGAAAAAGTGATGGTATCGGTTTGTGGATCATAGAGCGTGTCATTGATATGGCACCAATCATAAAAGTACATCGCTTTAGCAGATTGAGACTCAGGAATGATAGGTTCAACATATGACTTATCTGTTCTTATGAAGTGCTTGACTTCGTCTTCACTTTTTTGCAAGGTCTTTTTGATGATGTCTCCCAAGTCCCAACTTTTTAATATTTGATGGGTCTGATTATCAATTTCATACAGCGTGGTTTCCATGCGTAAGTTTTTTTCTGTACTATTATTGATTAACTCGAATCGAGTATGCTCATATTTACCTTGCTTGACGTTGTGGTGATTATCGAGCAGTTCATATCCATCAACAAAGCGAGGCTTATCGAGCTCCTCAGGTTTGTGTTGACCATCTAAGCCTATACCGATAAAAGAATGGTTTTTTTTGTTAAAGAACTTATAGAGGTAATTTTTTTGTGGATCATGAGGTGCAATCCATCTTATCTCACCATCTATATCCATAATCAAAGGCGACGTCTTGAACAAAGGTTTTAGAGAGAAGTAATGAAAAGAAGGTACTTCATGTTCATATGATAAACGGATAGAGTCTTTATATGTAGCATATTCATGCCATGAAAAACCAGCCTTGATCGACTGATGATCGACATAGACGTCAGAATGTAGTACATACGGATCCGATTGAATCACGTTTTCATTTTCATCCAATAGGTTGATAGTAACGTGATTATCATAGTTTTGGTAGAGACCAAACACAGGTATTTCATGTTGATTATTTTTTATATGTTGATTGTAGTAAGTCGCATGGACAGTGTACTGTAAATCAGGTGTGTATGCATCAGGTTTTGATTCAACAATAACTTGTACTTTTTCTACATGCTCGAGCATGTCATCAGAATACAAGAGGGTTTGAATAAAGGGATTTTTAATTTCTACCGTTGGTAGCGTTTGTGAAATAGACATGTATGGCACTAAAAGACTCACACATGCATAAAAAATTCGACTTCTTTTTTTCATATTATAATTCCAAGTTTTATGCACTTTACTGTAGAAGCGGGTTAATCTTAAATGAAACATCAAATGATTCAATCCAAAAAATATCACGAATGAAAATTATTTTCAACAAGTCGTTTTGTGTTTCAATTCTGTTTTTTATTGTGCATACTGAGTTTTAATTTTGAAAAAATTGTTGAAAAATATGCAAAACCCTCTTTGCTTCGATAGCCTATTTCATGAGTGCGGATTAAAACCGTTTTTTTTACTTCGCATAAGTCTTGAAAGACTTAGATGCCAAGTATACGAAGTCTAAAAATTTATAAGCAGTATGTGCTTATAGTTCTTTGAGCTGATTGATTTCAATGACTTAAAAACCTACAAAAAACCGAAATGAAAAACTAAGGTTTTTCATACCTCACTCGGGAAGTACAATCAAAATAATTCAGACCTAAACTTTATGTTGTTAATTTTAATTTTGGTTTACGAAAAATAAATAGTTATTTATATTTTTTTTTATGATATTTTAATACCCATTACAAAGTAGATTCATTTGTTTAAATATAGGCTTAAATGTATTTTTTTTGATAAATAAGACGGTGATTTATATTTCTTTCTAACTATGAAAGCTTATCCCGTAATGTAGATTTGATATTTTAAGGAGTTATCTATGGCTTATAAGGGCTTTTTCTTTTCATATTATGTTCGAATTTTCCTTCTTCGTGAAAAATCTTTCCGTATTAAAATGAAATTTGACGCCTGGTGAGTAACATATGATAATTCAAGAGATTTTTGGCTTGATTCCATTTAATTTTTAGGTTGTAGAGAAGTATAAAAATGAGAATAAAAAAATTAGATCCTATTTCCGTATCCAAACCTAGTCATCATAAAAGAATCGACCATTCTTATGTTATGGATTTATTTGGTTGTTCTAAATTTGGTTATTATGAGCAGGTTAATCAAAAAGGAATACATACTTTAAAGCAAGTTACCGAGTCGTGTAGACAGCCAACGACAGGTATCTATCCCGATGAGCTCAAGAAAAAATTTGAACACATAAGCTTAGATCATCCTTTATATGATATAGATGATGCTTTACAAGAATTACAAGAGTTATATCTCAAAGACACGACATATTACCATCACCCAGATTATATTTCTCACCTCAACTGTCCTATTATGAATGTTTCCTTACTTGCTGAGCAGATTGCAACAGCTATGAATACAGCTGTTGAAACTTGGGATCAAAGTGCAGGCGCAACTTTTATAGAAGAGAAAGTGATTCAGTGGTTAATTCAGCAAGTTGGTTATAAAACAAAAGCAGATGGTGTCTTTACCACAGGAGGTACTCAAAATAATTTGATGGGACTCCTGTTGGCTCGTGATCGCCAAGGTTTATGCGAAATGGGTCATCAAGGTAATACTTTTGCTGGTCTCAGTGCCAATGCACACAAATATCGCATTTTTTGTTCTGAGCATAGCCATTTTAGTATTCAAAAATCTGCTGCATTACTCGGTTTAGGTTATCAATCCGTATGCCCTGTAGCCTGCGACCAGAACTTGAGGATGGATCCTATTGCGTTAGAAAATGAAATAAAAAAAGCTGATGCATCGGGCCTTATACCCATTGCTGTGATTACCACACTAGGCACGACTGATTATGGCACTATTGACCCGATTGATTCTATTGCGGATGTGTGTGAGCGATACAAGTGTTGGCTTCATGTTGATGGTGCTTATGGTGGCATTCTTCTCGTGATGCCCAGTTATCGATATCATCTTCGAGGTATTGAACGTGCTGATTCAGTGAGTGTCGATTTTCATAAATCGTTTTTCCAACCTGTTTGTTGTTCCGCTTTTGCCGTGAAAGATAAAAATATGCTTTCCTTGCTCACATATCATGCAGATTATTTGAACCCTTTATCCCAGAAGCTTCAAGGCACGCCCGATTTAATTAATAAAAGTATTCAAACAACCAGAAGATTTGATGCCTTAAAAATCTGGCTGAGTTTACGTACAGTCGGTGCGCAAGCTTTAGGTCATATGTTTGAGCAGCTTATATATACAACAAAACAAGTTTATCAGTATATGGAATCGATAGATGTTTTAGAAATCGTCATAGAGCCTGTTTTATCTACGATTGTATTTCGCTTTGTTCATCCAAAATGTAATTTGGAACAGCTCGATCATTGCAATCAAAGTATTCGTAAGCATTTGGCTCGTACGGGAAGAGCTGTGATAGCGGGAACTAAATTTCAAAATAAAAGTTACTTAAAGTTTACCTTACTCAATCCCGAAACTAAGGTTGCATCGATATGCGATATCGTTGATGAAATCGTAGCTTACGGCTATCAAGAGTATTGTAATGTTAAAAATTATCAATTTACTTAGAGTGATTGCATATGATATATGATGTGATAGGGGTAGGCGTAGGCCCTTTTAACTTAAGTTTGGCTGCTTTGTGTCAGCCACTTCATGATATAAAAACTTTGTTTCTCGATCAGAAAGATCAATTTAACTGGCATCCAGGTA
>DDNL01000094.1:4455-4957 GCA_002341165.1 Shewanellaceae bacterium UBA2521 | reverse complement strand
AACCACATGAGAGCTCAATCGGCCAATAATTAAGCTTAGAATGAAGAAGACTGTTGCTAAAATAGCCGTTGCCTTGGTTAAAGCGCTCGCTGAGCTCTTTGCGCCAAAGAAACTACCTGATGTACCACTGCCCATCGACATACCTGCTTCAGCACCTTTACTTTGTTGAAGTAAAATCATTAACACTAAAGCAACTGCGACCAGAATATCGCAAAAGATTAAAATCTCATACATTTATCTATTTTCCAACTCGTTAACTACTTGACATAATTGGGTAAACGCTGAAGAAGATAAACTAGCACCTCCAATCAGTCCCCCATCAATGTCTTCCAAGGATAAAATTTCTGCTACATTAGCTGCATTCACACTGCCGCCATATAAGATACGAACTTGCTCTGCATCGATACCACTAGACTGACCTAGATAAGCTCTGATATGCGTATGCATTTCCTGTATTTGTGTGGGTGCAGCAACCAACCCTGTACCAATTGCCCAAACAGGT
>DDNL01000094.1:0-4132 GCA_002341165.1 Shewanellaceae bacterium UBA2521 | reverse complement strand
CCCAAACAGGTTCATAAGCTAAAACCGCATGGTTAAAAACAGGTTCTCCATTTAATTCTTTGATAGCGTCTAGCTGTGCTTGAACGCATTCTAAATGAAGACCAGATTCACGCTCTTGCTGTGTTTCTCCTAAGCAAATAATAGGGGTTAAGTTATGCTCTATCGCAGCTGCGACTTTCTTAGCTATGTCTTCATTTGATTCATTGAAATAAGTGCGCCTTTCTGAATGGCCAACTAATACATAATGACAACCTAGTTCAGAAAGCATGCGCCCTGATACTTCACCTGGATAAGCACCGGCAGAATACGCACTGATATTCTGGGCACCAATAGAAACAAAAGGTAGATTGTCTTGCTTTTTCTCAATCGCAAAATCTATATAAACAAAAGGCAAACAAAGCCCAATATCCAGATGATTGACACGCATTTGAGCAAGCTGTGTCAGCATGTCATCAACTAAAGAAAGGCTGCCATTCATTTTCCAATTTGCAACAATTAAAGGTTTTCGCACCAAAAATTCCAATATTCAAATAAAAGTAAGTGAATCATACTGAATAATACAGTTCGATACAAGTACAAACAACAGATGATACTTAAGCATGTTCACTTAGACTACGAATCACCTTAGCAACACGCTCTGCCAGCTGTTTATTATATTTTAAATCATGCCCTTCAACCATAACGCGTATTAAAGGTTCTGTTCCTGATTTTCTCAGCAGTAAACGACCTCCTACTTGCTTAAGTTCGTCTTCGACTTGAGATACAACTTGTTTAACATCTGGCATATCAAGTAACTCGACTTGGCCATTGTAGATGACATTAACCAATGTTTGCGGCATTTTCTCATAATCAGCTAACAACTCATGTAAGCGTTTATTTTGATTGATCATCGCCATCAACACCAAAACACCCGCAACAATACCATCTCCCGTTGTACCATGCTCTAAGTGCAAAATATGACCTGAATTTTCTCCACCGATAATCCAGCCTTTTTGCTCTAATAGCTCAGCGACGTACTTATCACCAACTTGAGAACGAGCAAACTCAATACCCAACTTATTTAGGGCAACTTCTAAGCCTTGGTTACTCATTACAGTACCGACGACACCACCTTGCAAAGCACCTTGTAAATAAGCATCTTGAGCAAGGATGTATAAAATTTCATCGCCATCGACCACATTTCCTTGGGCATCGACCATCATGATGCGATCACCATCACCATCAATTGCAATACCTAAATCAGCTTGATGCTCTTTTACCTTTGAACAAATCAAATCCATAGATGTTGCGCCACATTGATCATTAATATTAAAGCCGTTGGGCTCAACACCGATCGCTATAACTTCAGCACCTAACTCATGGAAAACACTCGGTGCAATATGATAGGTCGCGCCATGAGCACAGTCGACAACAATTTTCAATCCTTGCAAACTCTTATTCAGAGGAAAGTGGCTTTTACAATATTCGATATAGCGCCCCGCAGCATTATCTATACGTACCGCTTTACCTAGAACAGCAGAATCAACACAAGAAATCTCTTTTTCAAGCTCGAGTTCGATTGCTTTTTCTAAAGCAGCATCTAACTTCTTACCATTAGCACCAAAAAACTTGATTCCGTTGTCATAATAAGGGTTATGAGACGCAGAAATAACAATACCTGCTTCAGCACGAAAAGTATGCGTTAAGTAGGCCACAGCGGGCGTAGGCATAGGGCCTAAAAGTTTTGTGTGCACACCAGCACTTGATAAACCAGCTTCTAGTGCCGATTCCAGCATATAGCCTGAAACACGAGTATCTTTGCCTATCAGCACAGTATGCGTACCATGGCGAGCAAGCACTTTACCTGCAGCCCAGCCAAGTTTCAAAGCCAGCATGGGTGTCATTTTACCTTCGCCAACACGACCTCGAATGCCATCTGTTCCAAAATATTGCGCCATTTATAATTCTCTCTCAAATTTGTTATACACCTGCATAATAAGAATGCTGTCTCGCATAGAGCCTACATCATGTACTCGGATAATATCAGCACCTTGCTGATAAGCCATTAAGGACGCCGTAACAGTGCCAATTAAACGCTGATCAGAAGGCTTATCCAGCACATCACCTATCATGCTTTTATTTGATACGCCTACAAGCATCGGCAAATTAAATTGTTTAAACCTTTTTAAATGCGCAAGCAATTTATAGTTATCCTCTAAAGTTTTGCCAAAACCAAAACCAGGATCTAAAATCATATTTTCTTTAGACATACCTTCTGCTATACAAGCTGCAATACGCTCTTCAAAAAACTGCATCACATCATCAACTGTATCTTGGTATGTAGGTTTATTTTGCATGGACTGAGGTGTCCCTTGCATATGCATTAAACATACAGGTACGTTCAACTTAGCTGCTTGCGATAAAGCTCCTGGAGCTTGCAAAGCTTTAACATCATTAATCATCTGTGCACCTGCCTGTACTGCAGCTTGCATCACTTCAGGTTTATAAGTATCTATTGAAATCGTCACATCGATTTCTTGAGTCACACGCTCGATGACAGGAATAACACGGCTTAGCTCTTCGTCAAGGGAAACAGGGGCTGCGTATGGCTTCGTCGATTCTCCACCAATATCCAGAATATCTGCACCCGAAGCAACTAAAGACCTCGCTTGTGTTAAAGCTTTATCCAGTGTATTAAATCGGTTACCGTCAAAGAAAGAGTCAGGTGTGACATTTAATATCCCCATAATCAAAGGAGACTTAACATGAAGAGAAGCAAGTTGATTTTTAAATAATGACATGAAGATTTATCTATGAGATTTATATCAAGTAAAAAAGCCTTCAACCGCGATAATTAAAGGCTTTCTACAATTTAAAATATCTAATTTACAGGAGCATGATCCGTATCACTCAAGTCATCCGAATCATCATCAAGACTAGAGTCTGAGTCATCTGCTTTTTTAGTGTGAGGTGAACCAGAATCATCATGAGAAGCCCAATCAGCAGGAGGACGAGGCGTTTTACGATCCATCAAGTCATCAATTTGATGCGCATCAATTGTCTCATACTTCATCAGTGCATCTTTCATAGAGTGTAAGATATCGATATTATCTTCTAAAATCTTAAGAGCTCTATCATAATTGCGATCAATAAAAGCACGCACTTCTTGATCAATCGAGCTTGCTGTTTCATTTGACATATTACTCGCCTTCGCCATCGAGCGACCTAGGAAGACTTCACCATCTTCTTCAGCATACAGTAATGGACCCATCTTATCGGACAGCCCCCACTGAGTCACCATTTTCTTCGCGATTTCTGTAGCGCGTTCAATATCGTTTGAAGCACCTGTAGTCACTGCATCAGGCCCATAAATCAAGCCTTCAGCAATACGTCCACCAAATAAACTCGAAATCATACTTTCTAAATGCTGCTTGCTATGACTCACACGATCATGTTCAGGAAGATACATAGTCACTCCTAAAGCACGGCCACGAGGAATAATAGATACTTTATAAACAGGATCATGCTCAGGTACCAAACGGCCAACAATAGCATGGCCTGCTTCGTGATACGCTGTCATTTCTTTTTCTGATTCAGTCATCACCATCGAGCGGCGTTCAGCACCCATCATAATTTTATCTTTGGCTTGTTCGAACTCTTCCATAGACACTAAACGACGGTTATTACGTGCAGAAAATAAAGCCGCTTCATTAACAAGATTCGCTAGGTCTGCACCTGAAAAGCCAGGTGTACCACGAGCAATGAGGCTCGCTTTCACATCATCAGCAAGAGGCACTTTGCGCATATGCACTTTCAGAATTTGCTCTCTGCCACGCACATCAGGCAAGCCGACAACAACTTGTCGATCAAATCTGCCAGGTCTTAATAGTGCATTATCCAATACATCCGGTCTATTCGTTGCCGCTATGACAATCACACCTTCATTACCATCAAAGCCATCCATTTCAACAAGCATCTGGTTAAGCGTTTGTTCACGCTCATCATGACCACCACCTAAGCCAGCACCACGTTGACGCCCAACAGCATCAATTTCATCAATAAAAATAATACAAGGAGCTGATTTTTTAGCTTGCTCAAACATATCTCGAACGCGTGATGCACCTACACCCACAAACATTTCAACAAAATCAGA
>DDNL01000079.1:758-21763 GCA_002341165.1 Shewanellaceae bacterium UBA2521 | reverse complement strand
CCTGAATCTAGCTTACTGACTGCAAACAAGATTCAGGCATAAATTTATGCGCTAATCCAATCAGCACACCACGCCACGCTCTTTGAGCATCGAGCATCTAGAGCAAGGCATAGAGTCTTGAGCTAACTTTTTTATGTTCATAATGACTTTTTGAATAGCTGTTGCAGAGCACTGATGATAGAAAGCTATGTCTTTGTGCGTTGATGCTCTTCTTGTAAAAATAGGAGATAAATTGCAATTCTTATGTTGAGTTAGATGCATCGAACAACTCATTTAACATAAGAACTTGGGTTTATTTTAAGGGATAAAGAAGTATGGATTTAAGTTCGATATCTCAATTGATCCAGCAAAAAAATACCATGAGCTCAAACAAGCAGGATAAACTCACCACTTTCAATAGATGTTAATTCAAGAAAATGCTTTAGAGTTTACGCCTTCTGATTGGTTACAACGCTATAGATGCTATGATACTTTACACTATTTAGAGAAACTTTATATATGGATAAAAATTTAGTTCAAGTGACCCCCTTCAACCTGCTTTCCTCTGGAGAGCGAGGCGCAACGTATGATTTTGCTTTATGCAGACAGCAACAAGAATTCATTTACTTAACAAGAAAAAAAGGTAGCTTATCGGGCAATACGTACCATGAAGGACTTAGCCAAGCCACCCAACCTAAAATATTTTTATTACTTCAAGGTACAATACTTCTTTCTTATCGTAAAATTGAAACCACAACAGCTTATTCACAGAACATTGAAGCTCCAGCACAGATTGAGATTCAACCTTTTGTGACCCACAATGTTGAAGCCATAACCGATATTTTGATGATGGAGTGTAATGCTATCGCTGATATTGAACAAGATAGAAGGTTTGAAGAAGTCTAAATGTTAAAGTGAACCAAGCATGCTCTGATTTTTTTATCTAGATGAGAGATAGATATTCAAACCCAAGTTGTACCTCAGCAAGAAAAACCGGACAGGAAAAAAATACAGAAATACAAGAAATACAAGACACCCAGCCAAAACAGATTAATTTAAGTTTGCTGGATAAAGCTTTTTCAACTGCTGATATGATGGGCAGCTTGGTTTTACTCTATAAAAAACCACCGCGAAGGTGGTTTGATCACTTCATTCTTTTCTTTCACTTTATGTCATTTGGTGTGCATACCTAGAAACTTTTCAACTTCGTCCATAGGTTTCAAAGAGGTTTCTTGTTGATTGAGCGCACTACAGTCTTTGGTAAATATTTATCTTGAGATTTTGAAGACTTGTTCTTATAGAAGAGTTGTATATAAATTTTTTATAATAAAACTATCCTAGACTAAGGTAATAAGTGATCTAAATAAGTTAATGTAACGCCACTTTTTCTGAGTTCTGTAAAAAGTTTAGAGTTTGACATATGTTCATTACCGTATTTTTTTTTAACATTAATAATTATTTTTCGGACAGAAGTTTCAGATACTTTATGATGATAGGCTATTTCTTTTTGGGACATGAGAGATATTAGGCATAGCATATATTTTATTTCTAATGCTGTGAGATTGATATCTCCAAATCTATAACGTTTTTCTTTGTTTTTTATTTTTTCGGGCTCCTCTTTATCTAATTTATTTAATTTAAATATGTTTTTATCTCTTATGGGTAATTTATATTTATTTTTATTATCTTTTTTTATTTTATATATGTGGTATTTTAAAGTGGGTAAAGCTTTAAACAATAAAGCTTCTTCAGAAAGTGATAATGGAATTTCGGAATGAATACAAAATAAGTGATAGGATGTTTGATATTGGAAGCAATAGTCTACTATTTCTGTATTAGGGTAATAACAATCTAAAATGTCTTGATATTTTTTAGGCAATTTACTCCAATGAGTACATGTATTTTGCAATTGTAGAGAAATTGATTCATCTAAATTATTCTCCCAAAATATAGAGTACCAAATTAGATCATTAGTCATCATTTCTATTGACTTATTTTTTAAGCTAACTTCTAGATGAGATATGGTTTTAATGTTTTCATTATGTATATTTCTTTTCATCCATTCTTTCATCATTTCAGAGTATGACTCTATTTTCTGATGGTATATATCCTTATGATCCATTTTATCTACCACTATATGTAACTATTAATGCATGACATCAGAACGCTGTTTTCTCTGAGTTTCTTAAATAAGTGAGAATCAGGATATTTGGATACTTTAAGTTTAAATTTTATATGTTCTATACATTCATAAACAGCTTCTACTTTTATGTTATGTTTAGAGGCAATCTCTTGATAACTCATCAGAGATATTAATTCTTCTATGATCTCTATTTCATGTTTATTTAAATTAAATCCATTGAATTGAAAAATTTCTGATTTTGATACATTGTTAGCTTCACGTTGTTTTGATTTCTCTTCTTTTCTTTCTAAGAAAATATCATATCCTCTAAAATCATGTATTAATTCAGGATTTTCTAACATTAACTCATGCGCATCGTATGATATTTGATGAAATTTTTGATATATTTGAGCATATTTTTCTACGGGTATAGGGTGCTTGCAACTCAACACAAGTAATTCATACCTTTGCTTATTTTTCTTGATGAGGTCACATTTATAGACACTCTGCTCATCACTATAATTAACAAAACCTTTATACTTTCGATAGACCAAATCTGTATTTTTCCAGTATCTAAATCCTGGTTTTAATCTATGGTAGATAAGGTGATCTAAGCTTTTATCTATATACTCCCTGTACCAAGGATATACGCAAGGTAATGTTATCCATATTTTTTCCTCTAAATCATAATACGAATAGTTACATTCATATATATCTAGACTGTGCATGTTTTCTCTTGTCCATTGCTGCATATTAGCACATATTTCTTGCATTTTTCTCTGTTTCTTTGACATCAATAAAATCCGAATAGTTACCTTTTTATGAATAATAAATATTTTTTTTGGTATATGGAATTAAGCAAAAAAGTTAATATTTTGCTATTGAAGCTATTATAAATAGATGATTTTAAAAAGTTATGAATTAAAAAACCATATTTATTCGAAAGTGGCATTTATTGTTAATAAATATAAGCAAATAAATTAAATATGTAAAATAGCGTCTAAAGTAAAGCCCAACACAACAAAGTAGATTGAGTTAAGCTTAATCCACAAAGCCTTTTCAACTGCTGATATGAGAAGCAGCTTGGTTTTGCTCTAAAAAAACCACCGTAAAGGTGGTTTGATCACTTCATTTTTTTCTTTCGCTTTATGTCATTTTGTGCGCATACCTAGAAACTTTTCAACTTCGTCCATAGGTTTCAAAGAGGTTTCTTGTTGATTGAGCGCACTACATCTTTTTTGACCGCTTTCTATTTGACTCATTGAAACATAACCTATTTTCGATTTGTTTTTTACTTCTTTTGATGCGTATTTGTCGAAGAAGAATAAAGGTGCATGCACATTAGATTGGTGATAACACAAGATAAAGGTTTCAGCCGAGTGGATACCCACTTTCGTTGCGTGCGTATCTTTTGCCATATCTATAGACCACTTAAAAGGTGTTTGTATTTCCTGATCACTGGTTATCATCAGTACAGGCGTGTTGGACAGTTGAATATCTTGAATGGGATCAGGATTAAAGTTTTTCCAATCTTTATATTTTTCGACATCAAAGCCTTCATCATCAGATATCTTGTTCTCATCGGATTTGGCTATCTTCAATATGTCATTCAAAGTCTTGGTGATGCTTTCAGATTTAACTTTCTTTGTCATATCCACTAAAGCGACTATTCCATAATTTCCGACATAACTCTCAGATATAAGATCATGGAATCCTGTTTCATAGTCCTGCATATTGCAATCTGGATATATATTTAATATCTCCGAGTTATGACGTGCTTCATTTCTAAAGTGTTTAAAAACAGTTGACCAATCTTTTTTTGTGAATTTTCCAAAGCATCTTTCCGGCTCTTCAGCATCATTGTCTGGCTGTTCAGGATGATTTCTCTTTTCTTCAGCCATCTCTTTAACTAAATTATCGTACGTTTGATTTTTTGACGACATAGGCGAGTCCAGTATAACGCCATCAACTAATCTCTTATTTTTATTTTTTTCATCTTCCATAGCAAATAAAGCGGCTACACGCGTTCCATAAGAGCGACCCATCACATATAAATCGTCATCTTGTTGAATATCCAGCTTTTTAACTAATGAGCCGATATCATGCACAAGGTGATTGGTGCTGAGTAACTCTGGATGCAAAAACTTTTGGTAATCACAGTTTAAATCGTAACTTTTGGTATAGTTTCCGCTGTGATCGACCTCACACGCATCAAAGAGCTCATCATAAAAAGCACTCAAATAAGTACCTCTAGGGTTTATACCTACCACGGTAAAGTTATCTTTGACAGATTGGGGTAATTGATTCCAGTGATTACGGACAAATAAAACGCCTTCTGAGCCTGGACCACCTTCGATCATAAATAGATATTTTTTATGTTGTGTAGCGCTTGGCTTTTCTGGCTCAACCTGAATATAAGTCAATGAGACCTGTTCGGCACCTGCTTGAGTTTCATGACGGTATGTATTCGATTTAAATTGCCCAATAGCATAGTTTGGAGGTGCTTTATCTCCTTTATTTACAAATCTTTTTTGCAAGAAATTTTTGTATTGGTCTATATCCGCATCTTTACTTTCCATAGAAAGTGTACAATGACTGAAAATGACAGAGAGAAGTAAAAAACTTGATTTTAATTTAAATTTTTTCATATTTTTTATATCATTCTAGTTGTTTAGGAGCTTAGAATATAAGCAACGCTGTAAAGCTTGTAAAATTATATTTTTATTTATAACAAATCGATATCATAAAATATACATGTAATAATTAAGAAATTGAGTTAAATAAAATCAAAACATAGTCCACATTTAAAGCTTATCTTCACTTCACTTCTTTTCTCTTTTCTTCTTTGAACAACTCATCTGATAAAAAATAGGTAAGTATAAGACAAGGTGAGTTAGAACTTAATCCTGTAGCAAACAGAATGATACTGTGTATGAATTGAGACAAGAAAAAATATCATTTCAAGGCCAAATCATTCTATCTGCCATTTCGCAACCTCGCTAAAAACCTCTCTCAGTTCAATAAAGCATAAATCAAGATTCAACCTCTCATACTCATGCTATTCGCTCATTTTTTTATTTGACTGAAAGCAAACAACATAATAAGTGATTAAAAAATATTGCTTTTATTTATATAAGTGTTAGTTTAATTGAGTTTTTTAGATTTACGAGGGCAACCTTTCCATGAACCATAGAAGTTATTTAGGTGACTTAATTGGAGGTAGTTTAATGATAAGAGAAAGCCAGCTTATTGCTGACTTACTCCTTCAAAAGCCTTCTACAGAGAAATGGCATCATGCGATTTCTGTACAAAATATTTTACAAAAAAGTTCGATTGCTTCTGCAAAGCGCAATGCAGCAACAATTAGAAAAAGACTAGAAGGTCTCAATACTTCTTTTTTACATCAACTTGCGCAAGGTCATTCTGACGAAATTATCCAACTTATGTTTGCAGCAACACTGATCAATTCAAAGATATTAGCTGATTTTATGCGTTACACCTTTGCGGATGCAAAACGCATGTATAGAGAGTCGTTAGCGAAGAGCGATTGGCAATATTTTTGGGAAGAGCGTGTCAGGTTGCATCCAGAACTCAATACCATGACAGAGTCATCGGTTTACAAAATGAGTCAGGTTGCATTTAAAATTCTTGCTGATGCAGGTTATATCGAAAATACACGTAATAAGCGCCTCATGCATGTGTATTTGCTGCCTGAAGTGAAGACTTTACTCGGTGATCTGAATCGTTATGACATTATTCAAGCAATGGAGCCTTAATTTTATTTATGCAAGATTTACAGCAAATGAAACAGTTACAACAGCGGTTGGATCAAATACAAGATAAATTAGAAAGTGAAGCGTTTCAGAAAAATCAAAAGTTAGGTGGAGAAATAGGCTTTTATATTTTTGATTATCCAGCTCAATATGAATTAATGATGCGAGATTACCTCTCTACACTTACCGATAAGTTAAAACGTCGCGATGACAGCACGTCACCTTCTTTTGCGAGCATTCATGTATTTGAAATGATGATCGCACTCCTCAAGGAAAGAAACTTACTCGACAAAGCATTTGCTATGCAAAAGCAGCGTGGTGATGAAGCTTTGTTTAAAGCACTAACAGGCGTGCTGGATCAAAATCGTGTTGCTGACTTTATGATGCAACAGATTGACATAACCCAATGCAAATTTATTTTAATTCATGGTTTGGGTAGTACGTGGCCTATGGTCAGGGGCCATGGTTTACTCAATGCATTGCACGCTAAGTTACAAGATATTCCCACAGTTTTATTTTACCCAGGACAATATGACGGTGTGACGCTCAAGCCCTTTGGCAATATAGATTCCAATCACTATTATCGCGCTTTTAAGCTCATACCTTAATCACTGCATTTCACGGAACTTAATATGGACATTCAAGATATTTTTCAAAAAGAGATTACACGACCTATCAATGGTGTTGTGAAAGCCGACCAAACAGAACACGAAACCGTTTTTGTTGAGCTTGATGAGTACATCATTACAGACGAACTCAAAGGCCACATTGAAAGTTTTTTTAAATATTACATGCCTTCGGTTTACGATCCCAAACAGGCTTCCATTACAGGTAAATCAGGTATTTGGGTCTCAGGTTTTTTCGGTAGCGGTAAATCACATTTTATTAAAATTTTATCTTACTTACTCGAAAACAGAATCACACAACATCAAGGGCAAGAACGCAATGCCTTTGATTTTTTTACCGAAAAGTTGCAAGACGAACCCATGCTCGTTGGCGACATTGAAAAGGCCATTCAAAAGCATAATAAAGTGATTTTGTTCAATATTGATAGCCAAGCCAATACAGGCGACAAAGAAGATGCCATTTTAAAAGTCTTTCTTAAAGTCTTTAACAAGCAATTAGGCTATTCAGGCGATCATGCACATATTGCTCATCTTGAACGTGAGTTAGATGCAAAAGGCAAGTTAAAGGCTTTTCATGAAGCTTTTGCGCAGATCACAGGCGAGACATGGTTTGATCAACGTGTTGCTTATGACTTTTATCGCGATGATATGGCTCAAGCACTTGCACAAGCAACAGGCCAAGCAGAATCTTCAGCGATGCAATGGGTCGAGCGTCTTGAGAGTAACTTCTCGCTTGATATTCAAAGTTTTTGCAAATGGGTGAGTGAATACCTTGAGCAAGATGCAGACCGTCGTTTGTTGTTTTTTGTTGATGAAGTCGGTCAGTTTATCGGTCACAACACCAAAATGATGTTAAAGCTGCAAACCATCACCGAAAACTTAGGCACGCAATGCGGTGGTAAAGCATGGATTGTGGTAACGTCTCAAGAAGATATTGATGCGGTACTTGGCAATATGCAAGGCTCGAAAACGCAAGACTTTTCTAAAATCCAAGGTCGTTTTGAACGCATTTCTTTGTCCAGCTCACAAACGCATGAAGTGATTGAAAAACGCTTACTGACTAAACATGAAGAGGCGAACACGCACCTTCAATCTGTCTACGAAATGCAAGGCGATATTATTCGTAGCCAAGTGAGTTTTGACCAGACCAGTCAAACCGAATGGGCAAACTACACTCATGCAGACCATTTTTGTCGCAGTTACCCTTTTGTACCCTATCAATTTAAATTGATGCAAAAAGTGCTCACAGGCATCAGCAATGCAGGCGCTTCTGGCCATCATATGAGTAAAGGCGAGCGCTCACTCATGGATGCGTTTCAGGTTGCAGCCAAAGCTTATAAAGAGCAGCAAACCGATTGCTTGATTCCTTTTCATAGTTTTTATGAAGCCATTCAAAAATTTCTCGATTCAACCGTAACGCGCGACATCAATCAAGCGCGTGATTTGAGTGATGTGAATGATTTTACGATTTCGGTATTACAAACCTTGTTTATGATCCGTTATGTAGACGAGTTAAAATCGACGCTGGATCATATCGTGATCCTCTGTATTCATGAAATAGACCAAGACAAACAAGCCTTGCGCCGCAAGATTGAACATAGCTTACAAGTCTTAGAACGCCATGTTTTAATTAGCTGTAAAAGCGGTGAATATATTTTCTTAACCAACGAAGAAAAAGAGTTGGAAAAAGAAATTAAAAATACTCAGGTTGAAGTCTCGGACGAAAACAAAGAACTGAGCAGCCTCATCTTTGAACATGCACTGAAAGGGCAAACGAAATACCGTTATCCTGAAAATAAACAAGACTTTCCTTTGGCACGTTTTTGTAACAGCGAACCTTTTGGCTCGCGCATCGATAGCGATGTGCCGCTGAATATTATTTCTCCGCTGGATATGAGTTATCAAGATTACACGGCTGAAAGTTGTTGTCGTGACTCGCAAGAGCAAATCATCATTAAAATTCATGATGAAAGTGCATTTTTTACCGAGTTGCGCCACTGGATTCAAACCGATAAATACTTGCGCAAGCATCACGCTCAAGATCCAACCAAAGCTCAGTATCAACAAGCTAAGTCAAAAGAGAATCATGAAAGAAGGCGCATTTTAATTCAGTCGATAGAACGTCTGCTCAAAGAAGCCGATTTTTATGCTTTAGGCACTGTGTTTGATGCCAAAGGCAGCACAGTACAACAGATGTTTGACAGCGCTTGTTGCTACATGATTGAAAATACCTTCAGCAAAATGAAATGGGTTAAGCCATTTGCAGGCAATATTGTTCAAGAAACACAGCATACTTTGATTCAAAACGATGCAGCTTCAGCAGGTTTAGACTTAACACAAGAACAGGTCAACCCTCAAGCGATTGAAGAAGTTGAGAAGTATATTGCGCTCAGTGATGATTACGGTCGTTCTGTGGTCGCAGCCGATCTATGCCAACACTTTTCGCGCAGTCCTTATGGTTGGCATACCGATGAGGTGATGTTAATTTTGGCGCGCTTAGGTTTAGCGAACAGAATTAAGTTTCAGTCACAGCAACAAGATGTGGCTTTAAAGTCGGTGTATGAACATCTCAGTAAAACGCAAAAACGTGCTCAGTTACGTATTCGTAAAATTAAACAGCAATCAGAAGCTAATCTGCGCAAAGCCAATCAAATTTTGAAAGATCTTGGTTTTTATACCGTCGCGCTAAGTGAGAAAGAACTGTTCAACGGTATGATCGCCGACGACAACAGTAAAGTGAAACAAAGAGTACAGCAGTTAAAAAGTTTTCAAGCGAAAGCGTCTTCTGGTGCTTATCCAGGAGCGATGGAACTTGAGCAAGGTCTTGAGCTGTTTGCGCCGTTATTGAGCCTGAAAACCAGTTATCAATTTATTGAGCAGATCCTAGACAAAGAGCAAGAGCTGTTTGACTTTGCTGCCGTTTTTGAGACCTTAGAGCATTTTTATGAGCTTCAATTTGCGCTATGGCAAAAGCTAAAACAGACTTTGGAAATCGACATCGTAGCGAATCAAGGTTTTCTAAATGATGACGATGCCGCCGTAACCGCTTTAGCGCAACTGCAAGCCATTGCTCAGGATCCGCAACCGTATTCGAAAATACGCCAGATTCGACCTCTTATTGAAACCTTGACCCAAGCCAATACACAGCGTATTGAACAAGAGCGCGCTCAAGCTGCCCAGCGTTTAGGTGTGACGCAGCATAATATTGAAAACTTATTGCGCCAAGCCCATGCTCCAGAAAGTTTAGGTTTGCAAGCTTTAGAGTCGATACATCAACAGCAGCAGACTTTAGCAACACAAGACAGCATTGCGCAAATCAGATTGATTGCATCCAATGCGGATCATGCTTTAGAGCAAGCCGAAGCCGTGATCAATAGTTGGATTGCAAAGCAAAATCAAGCGCAAAACCAAGAGCCAAAGCACAATACACCAAGCGAATCTAAAGCCACAACGCAGGTTGCACCGACACAAGCAACTGATCAAGGTGCTGTTGACACACCAACGCAACAGATTCACCGCGTCATGAAGCAGGTCAAAGCCATTCATGCTATGGAAGTGTATCGCTCGGTGAGTCAATCGCCTTATATCGAAACGGAACAAGACATTCATGATTATGTAAGCGCCTTACGTCAAGAACTGACCCAAGCGGTGCAGTCTAATCACAAAGTACGTATTAAATAACAGACACTTTATTTCCAGATCACCATTTTAAGTTTTAAAGGGATTTTTATGAACACCACATCACTAAAAGCTTACGCGCCAGAGGCGCGTTTAGCTTTTATGCAAGCTATACGCAATAAAATGAAAAAGCTTGGCCTAAGCGACAACCCTGAACAAGATCATGCAAGAGCTTATGGCGAAGGCGATTATTTACTGATTGAAGGTCAAAATTTCCCAAGACACATTGAATCGCAGCGCAATCGCTTGATTCAACGTATTGAAGACATCGGTTATGCAGCTTTGGTCAACGAAGCCGCTTTTACTTGGTTTAACCGTTTTACCGCATTACGTTATATGGAAGTGAATGGTTTTTTAAGTCATGGTTTGCGTGTTTTAAGCCGCACCGAATGCGCAAGCTTTGATCAAGGCTTAGAAATTTTAGAACATGCCAATGAAGTGATTGACGATTTACATCTAGATCGCGATAGCATTATTGATTTGGTGTTAGCTGGCAATCAACGCGAAACGCTGTATCGCACTTTGTTATTGGCACAGTGCCACAAGTTGCATCAGGCTTTGCCTTTGGTGTTTGCAGCGCAAGGCGATGCGTTGGATCTGCTGTTACCTGAACAACTCACCCAAACCCATTCTATTTTAAAAGATCTCATTGATACGATAGACGAATCCCTCTGGCGCAACAGCGACACAGGCGAAGGCGGTATCGAGGTGATAGGTTGGTTGTATCAGTTTTATATTTCCGAGGAAAAAGATCGCGTGATAGGCAAAGTCGTAGCACGAGAAGACATTCCCGCAGCAACGCAACTGTTTACGCCGAATTGGATTGTGCAATATTTGGTACACAACTCTTTAGGTCGGCAGTGGTTAGCAACCTATCCTGATTCACCATTGCAAGACAGTATGACTTATTACATTAAGCCTGCCGAGCAAAGCGATGAAGTGTTGGCGCAACTCAAAGCCATCACGCCGACAAGCCTTGATCCTGAAACCATCAAAGTGCTGGATCCTGCTTGTGGTTCAGGACACATTTTGGTGGAAGTGTACAAAGTGCTGCGCGATATCTATTTAGAATGCGGTTATTTGCGCAGCCAAATCCCAGAACTTATTTTAAGCAAAAACATTTTTGGTTTAGATATTGATGATCGCGCTGCGCAACTGGCGAGCTTTGCTCTATTGATGAAAGCACGCGAAGACAATCCACGCTTGTTCAGCGCAGGCCAAACCGTGCCTCAACTCAACATTTATGCTTTGCAATCGACCGAGCAGCTTGATGTCGCCAAAGTATGGCGCAATCTCGACCTAGACAACCAAGCGCAAACGGGCGCAATGGTCGATTTATTTGCGCAAACAAGCCAACAAGAAGAGTTGATCGCCAGCGCCACCCATCAACCCTATTTAGATCTGCTGTATGTGTTGAAAGAACAATGCATCGATGCAAAAAACCTCGGCTCGCTGATCGAAATTGATCCACAACATCATGCCTGTTTGCAAGCGTTCCAAGCGTTACTTGTAGAGCGACAAGCGCATCCACATGCACCCATCCGCGAAGCGGTACAGACCTTGTTGCCTTTGGTCAATCAAGCTTTGTTGCTATCACAAACCTATGACGTGGTGGTCGCCAATCCTCCGTATATGGGCAACAAAGGCATGAACAAGGAAGTGAAGGTTTTTGCGCAAAAGCATTACCCCAATTCAAAATCGGATCTGTTTGCGATGTTTATGGAGCGAGGGTTCAAGCTGTTGCATGAGCAGGGCTACAACGCACAAGTAACGATGCAATCTTGGATGTTTTTATCCAGCTATGAGAAGATGCGAACCCATTTGTTAGATCAAACTACTCTTGAAACCATGCTTCATATGGGAAATGGTGTTATGAAAATTGCATTTGGAACAAGTGCTACGGTCTTCAGAAAATTAAAATTGGATTCATATCAAAGCTCTTTTTCGTACTGTACAATAGAGGATTTAAACCAGCAGGGTATTCCAAACAGTTTTCCTGTTCAAAATGAAAGGCTAAGCCAAGCCCAACCCGACGACTTCAAAAAAATCCCAGGCAGCCCGATTGCGTATTGGTTGCCTCAAGCAGCACTGGATGTCTTTAAGCAAGCGGATCCAATACGTGAAAAAGTCCAAGCTTGTGTGGGATTACAGACGGGCAATAACGATTTATTTCTGAGATTATGGCAAGAAATTTCTTTAGATAAACTTGAGCTGAACTGTGATGATGTGACTCGTAGTCATATTCATCAAAAGAAATGGTTTCCTTATAACAAAGGGGGGGCATTTAAGCGATGGTATGGTAATCAAGATTATGTGGTCAATTGGGAACATGATGGCTTTGAAATCAAAAACTGTAAGGATGAAAAGGGTAAACAAAGATCACGACCTCAAAATACTCAGTATTATTTTAAGCCACAGATATCTTGGTCTGATGTCACATCAAGTAAACTCTCTTTCAGATATTATCCCGCGGGGCATATGCTTGATGCTGCTTGTAATGCAGCATTTTATGATCGTCCATCTGTAAAATACCAAGTTTTGTCATTAGGTAATTCAGCTTTGGTCGAATATTACGCGCCTATTTTAAATCCAACCATGCATTTTAAAGTGGGTAATTTTAATTCTATACCTGCTGCGTTCAGAGACGATGCTGAACTTGAGCAAGACATACAACAGTTGATCGATATGGCTCAACAAGATGAATGCAGCTTTGAAGATTCGTATCATTTTCAGCAGCATCCTCTGCTTACTTTGGAGCAGGATTCTTTAAATATACAGCAAGCTTTCTCAGCTTATCGTGAGCTTTGCGATGCAAGAACGGTATGCATGCAGCAATTGGAAGAAAAAAATAATCAACTGATCATAGATAAGTCAGGTTTAAATGAGATGTTACAAAGTCAGGTTGATTTAGAAGAAATTTCTTTGCATTCGAATCCACATTTTGCTTTTAGGCAAAAAGATATTTCAGCAAGAGCGCATTTGTTCCAAAGTCAAACATTAGTCAATTTACTCTCCTACACCGTCGGCTGCATGATGGGACGTTACTCTTTGGATCGGGAAGGTTTGGTGTATGCGCATGCAGGCAATGAAGGTTTTCAAGATTTAGTCGAAGAGGGCGCTTATGCCACTTTTGCTGCCGATGCGGACGGTATTTTGCCTTTAGGCGTTGAAGAATGGATGTTTGAGGTTGATGCCACCACGCGCTTGCAAGACTTTGTGGCAACGGTTTGGGGCAAAGAGCAACTGCAAGACAACCTTGCTTTTATTGCTGACAGTTTGTGTTTAGATGCCATTAAGCCTCAAGCAGGTGAACATCCTATCCAAACCATTCGTCGCTACTTCGCCACGCAGTTTTTTAAAGACCACTTAAAAACCTACAAAAAACGACCTATCTATTGGCTCTTTAGCAGCGGTAAAGAAAAAGCTTTTGAATGCTTGGTCTATCTGCACCGTTACAACCCTGCCACCTTGGCGCGCATGCGCACGCAATATGTGTTACCGCTGTTGGGTCAATATGAAAACCAAATCATGTTGAAACGAGATCTCTGTGGTGACGATGCGCCAACGGTCGAGAAAAAACGCCTTGAAAAAGAAGTCAAAAGTCTAGACAAAAAAGTGCTGGAGCTACGCCAGTTTGATGAAAAGCTAAAAACACTCAGCGAGCAAAAAATCGAGCTTGATCTCGACGACGGCGTGAAGGTGAATTACGGCAAATTTGGTGATGTGCTGGCGGAAGTCAAACAAGTTCATGGTCAAAAACCAAAAAGTTAGGGATAGGAAAGCAAAAAGAAAATGAACTCAGAACATATTTTTCAAGGGCTTCAACAAAAGTTTCACCAATGCCGTATTGTGATCTGGCAAGACACAGAACAAGAGTTTACCGCACTGCTCGAAGACTTTAATCTGGTCGATGCAGCAGGGCAGCCCATTCAAGTCATCCGCTTGGATGAAAGCGCTTTGCTGCAAGTGAAAACGCATATTGAGCTGGAAGCACCCAAACGCTCGTTTTTGCTCTACAGCACACATCTAGATCCTGCACCAGAACGTGATTGGTTGTATGACATCCGTTTGTATGCCGAACATTTTTATGCCGATTCCAGCTCACTCATTTTAAATGAGCTGAACATGAGGATGGAGTTTCGCCATGTGATCATGCAACACCGTGCTTTTTTTGCTCATAAAGCACGGCTAGAACGGCTTAAAAATCTGTTACCTGCGCAAGCGAATCAAAGAGAGCTTGAACTTGCTTTGATTGCTGCAACCTTAAAAGTCGATAGCGCTCGATTCGATGCTATTTTGAAGCACATCTTGCAACAGGTTGCCAAATGGGTGCGTGAGGTCGGCAGCTTAGAAGGCATGGTTCAGGTTACGGATCATTTTTTTACAGAACTGGCTAAATACCAATTGTTGGATGCGTTTTGGCACTTGATCAAAGAGGAGTTGGCTTATCAACCCTTAATCGCCGAGACGGTTGTGGATGCGCAAGAATCTTTGTATCAATTGAAAGACTTGGTGGTGAGCTTATGGCTGACGGAATGCTATCAAGGTTTACAAAACAGCGGTGTGGCTTTAAGTGCGCCTGTGCTGGATTTTTTGTCGAGCCAATTGTTACCGCGTTTTGTGAATGCGGACGCGACGCTCGATACTCAAAAAATGGTGCACACAGGCATGAACTCGACCCAACGCGCAACAGCAGTTGATGTGGTCAAAAGTTTGCGTAATCACCGCGCGACCGTCATCGACTACAACAGCATTGCACACGCGATTGAGCAAGATTACTTGATTCAAGATCAAATCAAGTCGATGGATAATCTGCAACATCTGGCGCAGCTTGAAACCTTTGAATGCGTGGAACAACATTTTATTCGTCTTTTGGCAAAACAGATTCACACTTTACCTCAGGTTGAAGTGGAACATTGGGTGGCAGAACGCTTAACCAAACATTGGGCGCAAACGCAGCAACCGCATCAGCCCAATTATTATGCCATGTTGCAAGCCTTGAAAGCAGCCAAGCAGTTTTTAACTTTGCAACAAAAGTATATTGATGGCTTTCACTATGATTCGGCGCAAGCTTTGTATCGTGCTTATGAACAAGAATTGTTTTTGATCGACAAAGCCTATCGTCACTTTTGTTTTCATGCTGATACGGTGGCGCAACACGGCTCGGACTTATTCAAAGCCACAGGTTTAGTCGATGAAATTCAGCAAGGTTATACCGATTGGTATATTCATGACTTAGCCATCGCTTGGGATCAAGCTGTGGCACAAGATCAACTATTAAAGCAATGGCAATTACATGCGATACCGAATCAATATGATTTTTATAAGAAGCAAGTGTTGCCTATTTTAAAAACACCTCAAGTCAAAAAAGTGTTTGTAATTATCTCGGATGCGCTGCGCTATGATGTTGCCGAAGAATTGCATGAGCGCATCAATCATGAACAGCGTTATATCAGTGAGATCGGTTCGCAGTTGGGTGTGTTGCCTTCTTATACGCAATTAGGCATGGCTTCTTTGTTACCGCATCAAGAACTCACAGCGCATTTAAGCCAAAGAGTTGAATACAAAGCGGATGGCTTGAGTGTGCATGGACACGAAAATCGTAACAAGATTCTAGTGCAACCGCGTTACCAAGGTGTGGCTTTTAAAGCGAACGATGTGCTCAAGTGGACGAAAGAAGAAGGACGCAAACAGATTAAAGATGCAGCGGTGATTTACATTTATCATGATCATATTGACGCGATAGGTGATAAAGCTGCGACAGAGCATCAAACTTTTACCGCGTGCCATCAAGCGATTGAAGAACTCAAACAGTTGGTGAATCGCGTGTTCAATGGACTGAATGGCAGTCGTGTGTTGCTGACCGCTGATCACGGTTTCTTATTTCAAACTCAAGCGTTACAAGAAGCAGATAAAACCGCTTTAACCGTGCAGCCTCAAGGCAGTGTCGAAGCCAAAAAGCGTTATATCATTGGCACGGACTTACCTCAAGATCAGTATTACTTGTTCAGTAAACTTTCGATTACGGCTCAAGTGAAAGCTGAACATGATGCCGAGTTTTTGGTGCCTCGTGGTTCTAACCGCTTTAATTTTATCGGTGGTTCGCGGTTTGTGCATGGTGGTTTAATGCCACAAGAAATTTGTGTGCCTATTTTAACCGTGAGACAGCTCACCAAGCACAAGCAAGCACCGCATCTGAAAAAACCTGTTTCAGTGATGCCTTTAGGTCAACATCTTAAATTGGTTGCCTTGGCCGATAAAATTGAATTTTTCCAAGTTGAACCTGTGAGTGCAGACGTGATGGCGCGTGAAATTCAAATCTGGGTTGCAGACGAAAAAGGCCAATGTGTTTCAGATAAGCCAAAAGTGCTTTTTGATATGCGCTCTGATCAAGCTGAAGAACGCAAGCGCCGTGTGGTGATAACCCTGAAAGGTGCAGGTTTTAATCGACGCCATGAATATAAACTCATGATGCATGATGTGACCCAACCTAAGTCCCCTCAATTTTTACAATCTCACTCGGTGAAGATTGATATCGCATTTGAAGATGATTTCTTCTAAGGATGTAAACCATGTATACCGAAGCAACAGCGACTTCATCTGAAGTTCCAGCGCAAGACGATCCCATGAGCTTTGACTTGGATCAGTGCATTACCTCTCATTTCAAAGGGCGTGTGGTACGTAAAGATTTAACCAAGCAACTTAAAGAAGGTGCTAACGTGCCTGTGTACGTTTTGGAATATCTGTTAGGCATGTACTGCTCTTCTGCTGAAGAGGATTTAATTGACTCAGGATTGGTGCGCGTTAAAAAAATTCTGACTGAAAACTATGTGCGTCCTGATGAAGCCGAAAAAATTAAATCGTATATCCGTGAAAAAGGCACGCATAAAGTCATCGACAAAGTCAGCGTAAAGCTGAATCAAAAGAAAGATGTATATGAAGCCAGTTTATCGAACTTAGGGATTAAAGATGCTGTGGTTTCAGCCAGTGTGGTTAAAGAAAATGAAAAGCTGTTAACAGGTGGTATTTGGTGCATTGTGACCTTAAGTTATTTCTATGAAGAAGGACAAAAAACATCGCCTTTTTCAGTCGAAATGTTAAAAGCCATTCAAATGCCTTCTATGGATATGCAAGAGATCTTTGCAGCGCGCAAAAAGTTTAACCTAGAACAATGGCTGGATATGTTGTTACGTTCTATCGGGATGGAACCTGCTAATTTAGAACAAAGAGCCAAATGGCATCTTTTAGCACGGATGATTCCTTTTGTGGAGAACAATTATAATGTGTGCGAACTCGGGCCTCGAGGCACAGGTAAATCGCATGTGTATAAAGAATGCTCGCCCAATTCACTTTTGGTCTCTGGCGGACAAACCACAGTTGCCAACTTGTTTTATAACATGTCGTCGCGCCAAGTCGGATTGGTTGGTATGTGGGATATTGTGGCCTTTGATGAAGTTGCAGGTATTCGCTTTAAAGACAAAGACGGCGTACAAATTATGAAAGACTATATGGCTTCAGGCTCATTTAGTCGAGGGCGCGATTCGATTGAGGCCAAGGCTTCCATGGTGTTTGTCGGTAATATTGATCAGAGCGTCGAAACGCTGGTAAAAACCAGTCACTTGTTGGCACCTTTTCCTACTGAGATGATCGATTCTGCATTTTTTGATCGCTTTCATGCTTATATTCCCGGTTGGGAAATTCCTAAAATGCGACCTGAGTTTTTTACCAATCAATTTGGTTTAATTACCGACTATCTTGCTGAGTACATGCGTGAAATGCGTAAACATACTTTTGCTGATGCGATTGATAAGTTTTTTAAACTGGGTAACAACCTCAATCAACGCGATGTGATTGCCGTAAGACGCACCACATCAGGCTTGTTAAAACTTTTGGTACCACATGGTGAATACAGTAAAGAAGAAGTTCGAACCTGTCTGGTTTATGCGCTTGAAGTGCGTCGTCGAGTGAAAGAGCAATTAAAGAAAATCGGTGGTATGGAATTTTTTGATGTGAACTTTTCTTATATCGATAACGCTTCATTAGAAGAATTCTTTGTCAACATTCCTGAACAAGGCGGATCTCAAATCATCGCTCCAGGTGTCTCTAATCCAGGTGTGGTGCATTTTGTCAGTCGCGGCACGCATGGCAAGCTAGGCGTGTTTCGAATTGAAACGCAAAAAACAGAAGGCAATGGTAAACTCACGACTTCAGGTTTAGGCTCAGACACCCAAGCCAAAGAACAAGTAAAAGTCGGCTTTGAATATTTCAAAGGCAACTTGGCGCGTATTTCTGCCAATACCGATTTTGCAGCGCATGAATTTCATTTACACTTTGTTGATCTGCAAATGTCGGGCAATTCACACAGTTCGAGCTTGGCGTCTTTGGTTGCCAATTGTTCTTCGCTTTTGGGTAAACCCGTGCAAGAATCGCTGGTTGTGTTGGGCTCTATTACATTAGGCGGTGTGATTAATCCTGTGCAAGACCTAGCAGGATCGATGCAAGTTGCATTGGAAGCAGGCGCCACCAAAATCTTATTGCCGATGACCTCCGCGACCGACATTCAAACCGTACCTGCCGAAACCTTCACCAAGTTTCAGGTGAGTTTTTACGCCGATCCGATTGATGCGGTGTATAAAGCTTTGGGTGTAAGTTGAGAATCTAGCGAGTAGATGGTTTAAGCCAGAGCTATTTTGATAGGACGAAAGAAAAGAATGAGAGCAAACCACTCTATGATAGAGTGGTTTTTGGTGTTGCTAAGAGATATTGCCAGAAAGTAAGATGAGCTTTTTGAGATCTTCCCAGAGGAGGATATGGTCTCGAGAATCTTGACGAGACATATATTGAATAAGAGAGCGAGCAAAATGGTGGCCTCTTTCAACACCAAGTATATCTATCGCTTGATCTCTATTGATTAAGCCAGTGAATGTTTTTTGATGTAGATGAAAGATATGTTCAGGAGGAATGTCTTGCTCAAATAACGTCACGCTCTGCATGCAGAAATTGATATATTTGTCTATTGAAATGTCTTGATCTGGATCAACGTAAAGCTCTGTGACTTGAGGTGGTTGATAAACACGATGAAAGTTCGTTCTTTCTGAAAAAGCAGTATAACCCTGATCATATTCAATAATACCGATCACCAAAGCTGCAAAGTTTAAATACCCTGTATTGCTTCTCTTATCTACGGTTCTTAAGCAAGCATGCACTTTGTGTAGCAGTTGGTCTACATCGCGAATACTTAATTGATAAGCTTGCGCAAGCCCAGCAATAATCGACTGCCAAGGTGAAAAACTTAAGTTGGTATCTTCTGGATGTGTAATCTTAACTTTTGGATAAAGTATCAAATGCTCCGTAGAGAAGTTACAAGCATCTTCTTGCGCATTTAAATAGTAGAGTAAATCGGGTAAAGGCAACTCGGCTTTGCGATGAAAAAAGCGTTTGAGGTATTGTGCCGCATCAAAATCTTGGCCGTACACCGCTTTGATGGAATGACAAAGTTGCGTGGTGTCAGAAGCCATCACAAAGACAAAATTCTTAACCGAAAAGAAATGCTTCACCACTTCTAACAGCTCAATAGCATAAGAAGGGCGACATCGATCGAGCTCGTCAATTAAAACAACAATAGGTAAAGATTTAGAATTGGATTCTTTATCTAGTTCAAAAGTGTTTGCGATTGCCTCTAATGTGTTTTTTAGATTTTGAATTGCGTCAATTTGTTCTGAATAGGCATTGGTTAGATTGTCTGTAAATTCGTTATCTGGCTTATCAAAGAGCTGCTGAATTAGAGTCATGCCATCACTCGCAGTGACATCTATACCTGTTTGCGTCTTAAGAATGGATGCTGCTGCGCCTGCTAAAGATAGAGCGCCAAACTTCATGATCTTACCAACAGATTGCTTTAGTTTTTGGGTTTGCTTTTCGGTGTAGTGTTGAGGATCAAAGCTTTCAAGTTGCTTGAGCAATTCGCTAGCGACCACTTGCAGAGGTGTTTCTGAAAAATCACTTTCCCATGCATCAATATAAATCGTTGGATGACCTTTGCTTTTTAACTCAGAATACATTCGGCGCAAAAATTCAGTTTTACCTGTGCCCCAAGCGCCATCAAGATTCAAGACAAAGCCATTTCTCTCACCAATAAGATATTGTATAAGAAAGTCACCATACTCTTGACGATTCAATTTACAGGTTGCAAAAGTATAGTTATCAGTCCAATCAGCAAACTTTTCAATTTGATAATTTTTTACTTCTTTCACTACTTCTTTCACTACTTCTTTCACTACTTCTTTCACTACTTCTTCCACTACTTCTTCCACTACTTCTTCCATATATCACTCCTTTGTTTTAATGAACGAATATCGCATATTATGGAGGATTTTTACTTTTTAAATCAATGATTATTTATATATTTGAGCTTGAACAGGTAAAGTAAATCATCATTCATGGATAAGTATAAGGAGCACGATCTTTCCTGCTTTCTTGTTTCATGGTCTTTTAAATTAAGATGTTCTTTTTTATAAAATATCAAAAGGTATGAGTACAAAATATTATGTGCTTCGGGGTATTTTGATATTGAAATAATCTTACAAATGAATGAATTTAAAGCATCTAACATAAAAATTAAAAAGTTTTGTTGCCATGATCATATGGATTTTAATGTAAGTTGTATGCAATCTATTTCATAGCATAAAAAGAGAAGAGACAAAGATGACCTGTTCTTGGTTTAAAAGTTTTCTATGCACTGGCTCGATGTCTGTTAAAGAAAGAGTGAAAAGTTTTATCCGATTTGAGTTACGTCTGATAGGCGTTTTATCTTTTATCTTTTATCTT